>JALQVI010000021.1 GCA_023260395.1 Candidatus Nanopelagicales bacterium | reverse complement strand
TCATCGGCCCAGGGTGCATCACGATTGCATGCTCAGGCATGCGTGCAGCACGAACTGAATTCAGACCATAACGATTGCTGTATTCGTGGGCTGACGGGAAGTACGCAGCATTCATACGTTCGCGCTGAACGCGAAGCATCATGACTGCATCAACATCATCCAGCGACGCATCCAAGTCGTAGGAAACTTCGCAGCCCCAGGTTTCGACTCCAAAAGGCAGCAACGTTGGAGGCCCAACGAGGCGAACCGAAGCACCAAGAGTCTGTAGCAAAATCGCGTTCGAACGAGCAACTCGACTGTGCAAGACATCACCAACAATCGCGACCTTCACTCCGGCAAGGTCGCCACTATTTTCGCGAAGATGACGACGCAAGGTGTAAGCATCAAGAAGCGACTGGGTTGGATGTTCGTGCGTGCCATCGCCAGCGTTAACTACGCCGCCCGAGATCCAGCCGGAGTTAGCTAGGCGATGTGGAGCACCGCTGCTGTGATGACGGATGACGACAGCATCGGCACCCATTGCTTCGAGCGTGAGTGCAGTGTCCTTGAGGCTTTCGCCCTTGGAAACGCTGGAACCTTTAGCCGAGAAATTGATGACGTCAGCCGAGAGACGTTTAGCTGCAGCCTCAAACGACGTACGTGTGCGAGTGGAATCTTCGTAAAACAGATTCACCACTGTGCGACCACGAAGTGGCGGCAACTTACCGACGCCCTGCGCAGTTGCGGCTGCAAGCTGTGACGCTGTATCCAGAACTGTAATGGCTTCTTCGCGTGTTAAATCTGCGGCGCTCAAGAGATGCTTCATGCTGATGCCTGCTCAATCGTGACTTGATCAATTCCGTCACGTTCAACCAGTTGAACGTGGACAGATTCAGATTTAGAAGTTGGCAAGTTCTTGCCCACATAGTCAGCGCGAATCGGCAATTCACGATGACCGCGATCTACAAGTACTGCGAGTTGAACAGCTTGAGGGCGACCGTGTTCGCTCAGTGCGTCAAGCGCGGAACGAATTGTTCGGCCCGAGAAAAGCACATCGTCGACGAGAACAACTAAACGACCTTCGATGCCATCGGCAGGAATCGTTGTTGGCTGCAGCGCGCGAGCCGGACGCAAACGCAAGTCATCGCGATACATCGTGACGTCAAGTGCGCCAACTGGAACTGGGTGACCTTGGATCTCTTCGATTTTCGCAGCTAACCGATGCGCCAAATCTGTGCCACGTGTAGGAATACCCATCAGCGTGAGATTGGTGGCGCCATGAGTTCGCTCAACGACTTCGTGAGCAAGGCGGGTTAATGCGCGGGAAATATCGTCGGAGTCTAGAACGACTCGGGAATCGCGCGGTGCATGTTCAATATCGTGCGTCATCTTTTCCCTCCTTTCCAGCCTCACGGGACTGGTGTTAAAGGATGGCGTTTCTTGAACTTCCCCCATGGTATCCCATGGGGGTGCCGTTAGACCTACTGGGTGTTGTTGGCGCCGCGGCCCAATTTATGAACGCGCATACCGTTGGTCGTGCCAGGTACGCCGGGTGGAACACCAGCGATGAAGACCAGGCGGTCGTTTTGCTCAAACCGGTCTAGATCCAACAAAGTGCGGTCAACTTGGCGCACCATATCGTCCGTATGGGTAACTGATGGGACCAAGAAAGCCTCAGTTCCCCACAAGAGCGAGAGCTGGTTGCGAACTCGCGGATTCGTCGTGAATGCCATGATGTGAGTACCCGGACGGTGGCAGGCCACAAGATTGGCACTTCGGCCCGTCTCGGTAAAAGGAATCAGGCTCACTGCACTGACTTGTTGAGCCACGCGTACTGCTGCTCCACACAGCGCCATGGCAGTGGATTCAGTATGGTGTTCCTCGAGTTCTGGCAATTGATCTAAAGCTTCGTGTTCAATGTGTTCGATAATTCGGCTCATCGTTTCCACTACGTGAATTGGATGAACGCCGACACTCGTTTCACCGCTGAGCATCAATGCATCAGTTCCGTCGAGCACGGCATTGGCTACGTCACTTGCCTCTGCTCGTGTTGGGCGATTCATCGTAATCATCGAATCAAGCATTTGAGTTGCAACAATGACAGGCTTGGCGGCTGCGCGGGCCAGCGAGATCGCTCGCTTTTGCACGAGTGGCACTTCCTCGAGCGGAAGTTCTACGCCAAGATCGCCACGAGCGACCATGATTCCGTCGAATGTGTCAACGATGTCTTGCAGGTTCTCAACGGCCTGTGGCTTTTCAACCTTGGCAATAACAGGAATGCGAATTCCTTCTTCGTCCATAATTTTTTGAACGTCAAGGAAGTCAGCTCCGGAACGAACAAACGACAATGCAACCATGTCGACGCCTTGGCGCAACGCCCAGCGTAGGTCGTCAATATCCTTTTCGGAAAGTGCCGGGACACTTACCGCCGCACCTGGCAGGTTGATTCCTTTGTTATCACTCAAACGCCCCGCTTCAACGCAACGAGTAACTACATTGCGATCGGTGACATCGACAACTTCGAGCCCGACTTTTCCATCATCAATCAGAATCTTGTCGCCAACTTTGCAGTCGCCAGGTAGGCCTTTGTACGTAGTGCCGCACGAATTTTGGTCACCAGGAACATCATCGATAGTGATAGTGAAAGTATCTCCAACCGCCAGATCGATTGGTCCGTTTGCAAATCGAGCCAGGCGAATCTTTGGACCCTGAAGGTCTGCCAAAATCGCTACCCCACGTCCGGTTTCGTCCGCTGCCGCACGAACCTTGTCATAGTTAGCGGCGTGGTCTTCGTGCTCACCATGAGAAAGATTCAAACGTGCAACATTCATTCCGGCCAAGACCATGTCTTTGATAACGCCTTCTGGAGATGTTGCCGGACCGAGAGTACAAACAATTTTTGCGCGACGCACTTGTAGATTTCCTAACGGATTAGTTTTCTCGTGAATTGAACTTAAGTCTTTCATAGAACTATGCGAGAAGTTGTTTTGTTGATGGAGAAATTGAAATTGGAAGTGTTGACGAACCAGTGAGATAACGATCTACGTGCGCTGCAGCTGAACGACCTTCGGCGATAGCCCAAACGATAAGAGATTGGCCTCTGCCCGCATCGCCAGCTACGAATACACCATCCACTGATGTTGCAAAACTGGAATTTCGAGCAACGTTTCCGCGATCATCAACTACAACACCTAATTGTTCAAGGGCACTGCCCTGTTGTACGCCCGTGAAGCCCAGAGCTAGGAATACCAAGTCCGCCGGAATGATTCTTTCCGTATTCGAAACTGGTTCAAATGCGCCGTTCTTGAAATCGACATTGACCAGTTCAATTGCTTCGAGCCTGTCACCACCAATAAAGCGAGTCGTTGATACGGCGTATTCGCGAACACCACCTTCCTCATGCGCGCTGGTCACGCGGTAAACCATCGGATAGGTAGGCCACGGAGATTGCGCAGGCCGACTCTCGGGAGGTTGCGGCATGATTTCAAGTTGTGTCACCGACTTCGCACCTTGACGAATCGCTGTTCCTAAACAGTCAGCACCAGTGTCGCCGCCACCAATAACGATGACGTCCTTACCGAACGCATCAATCTCGGGTCGTTCTCTGTCGCCCATCTGAACTCGATTGGCACCTGGAAGATATTCCATCGCTTGATAAACGCCAGGAAGTTCTCGGCCGGGCACTGCAAGATCTCGCCATGCAGTTGCTCCCGAAGCGATAATTACAGCGTCATACCGCGCACGTAATTCCGCAGCGGAAAGATCCACTCCAACGTTGATGCCAGTACGAAACTTCACGCCTTCGGCTTGCATCTGCATTAAACGTCGATCAATGTGGCGCTTTTCCATTTTGAATTCTGGAATGCCATATCGCAGCAATCCGCCAACACGATCTGCGCGCTCATAAACAGCAACAGTATGTCCGGCTCGTGCAAGTTGTTGGGCCGCAGCAAGTCCCGCCGGTCCAGAGCCGACAATCGCAACCGTCTTACCACTGAGACGATCTGGTGCCATCGGCTGGACATACCCTGCATCCCAAGCTCGATCAATGATGGACACTTCCACTTGCTTAATGGAAACCGCATCACCTGAGATACCCACCACACACGCAGCTTCACACGGTGCCGGGCACAATCGACCAGTAAATTCTGGGAAGTTATTCGTTGCATGCAAACGTTCAGAAGCAAGTCGCCAGTCATTGTGGAATACCAAGTCATTCCACTCTGGAATGAGGTTGCCTAACGGGCAACCATTGTGACAAAACGGAATGCCACAGTCCATGCATCGACTTGCCTGCGCACGAACCGATCCAGTGCCAAATTCTTCGTAGACTTCGCGCCAGTCTTGAATACGAACATCGACTGGACGACGTGTAGGAACTTCACGAGGAAGTTTCATAAAACCTTGTGGATCACCCATCACATACTCCTTATGCCCGAGCCGAAGCCATTACAACAGTCAAAATGTCCAAACCTTCTTGTTCAGCACGTTTCTGTGCATCTAGGACTCGTCGATATTCCACAGGCATCACTTTTGTAAATCGAGACAATGCCGAATCGCCTTGCTGCACAATTTCGTGTGCCGCGCTTGAACCAGTTTCATCAACATGTCTCTTCAACACTGTTGTCAAGAAATCAACGTCAGAATCGTCGAGTTGCTCCAATGCCACCATGTCGAGATTGATGTGACTGTGGTTTGCGTCCAAAAGATAGGCGATGCCGCCGGACATACCTGCCGCAAAATTTCGCCCTGTTGGGCCAAGTACAACTACTCGCCCGCCGGTCATGTATTCGCAACCGTGGTCGCCGACGCCTTCTGAAACCAGAACCGCCCCAGAATTACGAACCGCGAAACGCTCGCCAACAACACCTGAAAGGAATATCGAACCAGACGTTGCGCCATAACCAATCACGTTACCCGCGATGATGTTTGTTCCTGCTTCAAATGGCGCATCGCGATGTGGCCTTACGGCAATTGTTCCGCCGGACAGTCCCTTGCCCACATAGTCATTAGCATCGCCCTCGAGACGCAAGGTCAATCCTGAAGGGATGAATGCACCAAATGATTGACCAGCAGAACCGTTGAATGTTAATTCGATAGTTCCTTCTGGGAGTCCTTTTCCACCCCACGCCCGAGTGATACGTGAGCCCAACATCGTGCCGACTGTACGATTCACATTGCGTACATCGAACTGCGCTCGCACAAGCTCACCGTTGTCAATTGCTGGCGCACACGTTTCAATCAAAGTCACATCGAGCGCCGAATCGAGCCCGTGCTCTTGCGTCGTTGTATTTCTCAACGCAGCGTCGGCAGGAACCAGTGGACGGAACAGAATTGGCGACAAATCCAAGCCCGATGCTTTCCAATGAGAAATCGCTTTGTCTACATTGAGCAACTCAACATGACCAACCGCGTCAGCCAAAGTGCGGAAGCCAAGTTCGGCAAGAATTTCACGAACTTCTTGGGCAATGAACTCAAAGAAGTTCACAACATGTTCGGCGCGACCAGCAAATTTTTCACGCAACTGTGGATTTTGCGTAGCAACACCGACAGGGCAAGTGTCGAGGTGACAAACCCGCATCATCACACAACCCATAACAACAAGTGGCGCAGTAGCGAAGCCAAACTCTTCGGCACCAAGCAACGCAGCAATGACGACATCACGGCCGGTCTTAAGTTGACCGTCTGCTTGAACAACAATACGGTCACGTAAACCGTTAATCAGTAAAGTCTGTTGCGCTTCCGCCAGCCCAAGTTCCCACGGTGCACCGGCATGTTTCAAACTCGTCAATGGCGATGCACCAGTGCCGCCATCATGACCTGAAATGAGCACCACATCTGCGTGTGCTTTCGCGACTCCAGCTGCAACCGTTCCAATTCCCAATTCCGACACAAGCTTCACATGAATGCGCGCTTGATCATTGGCATTCTTTAAATCGTGGATGAGTTGAGCCAGGTCCTCGATGGAGTAAATGTCATGGTGAGGTGGTGGTGAAATCAAACCCACACCAGGAGTTGAGTGCCGAGTTTTTGCCACCCACGGATACACCTTGTGGGCCGGCAATTGACCACCTTCACCAGGCTTTGCACCTTGGGCCATCTTGATTTGAATGTCATCGGCGTTGACCAAGTATTCACTCGTCACACCGAAACGACCTGAAGCAACCTGCTTAATCGCAGAGCGGCGAGAATCACCATTCGCATCGGGCACAAAACGCTCTGGGTCTTCGCCACCTTCGCCAGTGTTGCTCTTTGCGCCAAGTCGATTCATTGCAATGGCGAGAGTTTCGTGCGCTTCTTGACTAATCGATCCATAGGACATCGCGCCTGTTGAAAAGCGCTTAACAATCTCACTGACCGGCTCGACCTCGTCAATAGAAATTGATTCGCGACGGTCATGATCGAATGCAAACAAACCACGCAACGTCATCAAACGCTCTGATTGCTCATTCACCAGAGCGGTGTATTTGCGAAAGACATCCATGCGCCCTTCACGAGTGGCATGCTGCAATCGAAAAACTGTCTCGGGATCAAATAAGTGAGGTTCACCTTCCCGGCGCCATTGGTATTCCCCACCAATAGCCAAAGATCGGTGCGTTGGTGAGATTCCAGTGGCTGGATAAGCCATGCGATGACGTGCGGCACATTCTTCGGCGATTGCATTGAGGCCGATTCCCCCAAGGCGCGTGGAAATCCCAGTGAAATAGCGATCCACAACATCTTGCGAAATACCAATGGCCTCAAAAACTTGAGCACCCGTATACGAAGCAACCGTGGAAATACCCATCTTGCTCATCACTTTAAGCAAGCCCTTACCAAGAGCCTTAACTAAGTTTCGAACGGCAAGCTCAGGAGATATTCCTTCGACCGCGCCAGTTCGAACCAAGTTTTCGACTGACTCCATTGCCAAATATGGATTCACCGCCGCAGCGCCAAACCCAATCAACAACGCCACATGGTGAACTTCACGCACGTCACCAGCTTCGACGATTAGCCCGACTTTGGTACGAGCGCGTTGTCGAATGAGGTGATGGTGCACCGCTGCTGTCAGCAGCAGCGAAGGAATGGGAGCAAGGTCGGAAGTGGAATCACGATCCGACAAGACGATAAATCGCTTTCCATCAGCGACCGCTTGCGATACTTCGGCGAAGATTTCTTCTAACCGAGCCTCGAGAGCTTGACCTCCTCCATCAACGCGATAAAGACCCTGCACCTTGACGCACGCCAATCCAGGAAGGTTGCCGTCGTGGTTAATGTGCAAGATTTTGGCAAGTTCATCATTGTCAATAACTGGGAATGGAAAAGTGAGCTGGCGACAATGTTCGCTCGACTCAGTCAGCAAGTTAACTTCCGGGCCAGACGATCTCGACAACGACGTCACAAGTTCTTCACGGATTGCATCCAGCGGAGGATTGGTTACTTGCGCGAAGAGTTGAGTGAAGTAATCAAAAAGTAGTTGCGGGCGACTGCTCAGAACAGCAATGGGCGTATCAGTTCCCATTGAACCAATGGCTTCGGCGCCGGTTCGGGCCATGGGCGCCAACAATAATTTCAACTCTTCATCGGTGTAACCGAAAGTTTGCTGACGGCGCACAACTGAGCCTGGAGTATGAACGATGTGCTCGCGTTCAGGAAGTGAATCTAAGTGAACAACACCCTCTTCGAGCCACTGCGCATAAGGTGCGGCACTGGCTAATTCGTTTTTAATTTCAGCATCATCAACAATTCGACCCTGTGCAATATCCACCAAAAACATGCGCCCTGGCTGCAACCGGCCTTTGCGAACAATCGATCCCGGCGCAAAATCGAGAACTCCGGATTCGGAAGCGAGTACGACCAAGCCATCATCAGTTACCCAATAACGACCTGGGCGAAGTCCATTTCGATCCAAGACAGAGCCAATGACAGTGCCATCTGTGAAAGAAACATTTGCTGGTCCATCCCATGGTTCAGTCAACATGGAATGGAATTGATAGAAAGCTCGCAACTGCGGATCCATCGACGTGTGATTTTCCCACGCTTCTGGGATCAGCATCAAAACTGCGTGCGGCAAGCTACGCCCACCCAGATGCAGTAATTCCAATACTTCGTCTAGTGAAGCGGAATCACTGCCTGAAGGACTGCAGATTGGGAATAAGCGTTCGATGTCGCCACCAAGAAATTCAGATGCGAGTTGTGACTCTCGAGTCTTCATCCAGTTGCGGTTGCCTCGAACGGTATTGATTTCACCATTGTGCGCAATGAAGCGATACGGATGCGCAAGTGGCCACGACGGGAATGTGTTTGTGGAAAATCGAGAGTGCACCAAACCAATTGCTGATGTAAAGCGCGAATCCGAAAGGTCTGGGAAAAATGGCTCGAGTTGGCCCGTCGTCAACATGCCTTTATAGACGATGGTGCGAGAAGATAGCGATGGGAAATACACGTCGTGCTTGTTTTCGCTGCGCTTGCGCAAAACATACGCAAGACGTTCAAGTTCAATTCCGCTTTCACCGTTGCGTCCAGATACGAACAATTGTTCAAAGTGCGGCATCACGGATGCTGCTGTTGGTCCAAGTTCTCGAGCGTCCACTGGCAGCTCTCGCCATGCAATGACATTGAGTCCTTCTTCGAGAGCAATTGTGGTGATGTTAGCTTTTGTGAGTTCCCGGGCGCGGTCATCTTTTGGCAAGAATGCGATTCCGGCGGCATAACTTCCAACAGGCGGTAATTCTGTGGCAAGTACGGCACGAAAGAACTCGTCCGGGATCTGAGTCAAGATTCCCGCACCATCGCCGGAGTTTGTTTCCGAGCCGCTTGCGCCACGATGTTCCAGATTGCGTAATGCCGTCAGCGATTGCGCAACGATGTCGTGGCGCTTGTCACCAGATAGCGAAGCTATCCAAGCAACTCCGCAAGCATCATGTTCGTTTGCTGGATCGTAGAGACCTTGCGCAATTGGCAAAGAAGACCATGCAGTCATCAGGCTCTCCTGTCGTCATTTTCCGATACTTAATCGGGACGACATTGGCCCTTACATGTAACTCAAGACTACACGTTCGCACGCCTCTACGGCTTAGTCTTGCTTAATTCGCCGAATTCTCGGGGGTTTTGGACCTTCTGTTGCAGCATCTTGCGACGAAGCTTCTGCTGGCGCTACGGCTTCATTCGTAACGGGAACGATTGCGACTGGAGCCTGCGCTTCAGAGCGTGAACCCACTGAATCCTTATCAGAAGCGATTCGTCGGCGACCCGAAGATTTAGGCGCCTCAATAGTTCTCGGTTCGAGGTTGATGACTTCGCGTCCAGGGTTTCGATCCAAGGAGCGCAATAAATAAATTAATGACATCGAACCCACGACTATTGCAGTAAATACATTCAGTCGAATCCCCGCGATGTGATGTGCTTCATCAATACGTAAAGTCTCGATCACTGCGCGAGCCGAGCAGTACAACGCTAAATACAACGCGAACACTCGACCATGACCCATAACAAAACGCTTGTCCGCCCACACCACAATCACGGCGATTGCTAGACAGGCCAATGACTCGTAAAGGAATGTTGGATGGAATGTTGCATATTGTTCGTAACCAGCTGGCCGATATTGCGGATCAATTTCTAGCGCCCACGGCAACGTTGTTGGCTTTCCGAAAAGTTCTTGGTTGAAGTAATTACCCCAGCGACCCATAGCCTGCGCAACGGCAACTCCCGGTGCTACCGCGTCAGCGAAAGTTGCGAATGGGATTCCTTCGCGTCGGCAACCGATGTAAGCACCAACAGCACCCAGAGCAATAGCGCCCCAGATACCAAGGCCACCTTCCCACACTTTGAAAGCGCCAAGGAAGCCTTTGCCACCCTCCCCGAAATATGCCTCCCAGTCGGTTAGCACGTGATACAAACGGCCACCGATAACGCCCATCGGCACTGCGATGATGGCAACTTCTGCAACCTGGCCATCTAAACCGCCACGAGCAATGAATCGCTTATTGCCCCACCACACCGCGACAAAGATGCCAGCCAAAATGCACAGCGCGTAAGCACGCACAGGGACTGGCCCTAAGTGCCACACACCGTGGTCTGGACTTGGGATCGAAGCAGCAATACGTGACATTACTTCGTTGCGTCAGCAATCGCCTTGGTCAAAGCAGTTGGATCGAAGAGAACGTCGTTGCTCAACTCAGTTCCATTCAACACGCCATTAGGCGTTGAGGAGATTCCATCCTTTTGGAAAGCTGCGTATGAGTTGTTTGCCCAACCTTCATAAACCTTGTTGGTCGAACATTCCATGAACTTCGTAAGTTGCTCGCTACTCATTCCGGCAGTTTGGGCAACAGCAGTGAGATCTGAGGCTGAGTAACCTTTACCTTCGGTTGCTGGTTGAGCCGCGAACAAGGCCGAATGATATTTCTCGGCGAAACCTTGATCAACTGCGCAGCCAAATGCATTCGTTGCACGCAGTGATGAA
Organism: Candidatus Nanopelagicales bacterium; assembly: GCA_023260395.1. Taxonomy (GTDB): domain Bacteria; phylum Actinomycetota; class Actinomycetes; order S36-B12; family UBA5976; genus UBA5976. The sequence continues at coordinate 13,085 of JALQVI010000021.1, read as the reverse complement.
TTTGGATTGCCGTTTGCCGTGTTATCAGCGGACAAATTTGAATCCAAAAAGATGGTTGGACGCCATTCCAAGCGAAGCTTGCCTTCGTCTGCCAGCTTCAAGATTGTTGCGCCCGAAGACTTTTCCATTTGACCACAGGCTGGGCACTGAAAGTCTTCCCAGATTTGAAGCTTAGGAATGCTGTCGGCATTTGCAGCCGTCCATGCCTTACCAACTTTGACTCCGTAAGTGTCCTTGGTTACACCCTTAGGCATCGAAGCCGATGTTGATGTGTCTGGACCCTTGTTCTTGCCACTCATTAATGGGATTGCAAGCAAGCCAACCATCACCAGAGCAACAACCGCTCCACCAATGATACGAACCTTGCGCTCACGACTGCGCTCTTCGGCCTGTGCGGTAGCACGTGCTTTTGCAGCGGCATCTCGAGCAGCTTTGGCGCTATTGCTTTCCTTTGCCATTAGTGGCACTCACTTTCAACGAGAGAACATACGTATTAAGTATGCCTTGATTAGATTTTTTCTAAGGCCCAGAGGGTGCGTGGCTTAGCAAAAAGCCAAAATCCCATTCCCGCAAACAATAAATCGCGAGCAATTTCTTGGGTGTATCGATTTGCTCGACCGGCTGGGCTGATGTCGCCACCACCACCAAAACATCCACAATCGATGCTGTAGCCACGGGCCCAAACGCTAGAAATTCCAGCCACGAAGGCCAACATGAGTAATGCAGAGATTAGGCCGCTAACACGGACAAATAGCCCGATGAGAAGCAATAACCCAAGTCCAATTTCGAGCAGCGGCAAGGCATAACCCAAAACGCTTCCCCATGAAGGCGGGAAAATTCGATAAGCAAAAATCGCGTCTCGAGCACCATGCGGTTCCATGATTTTGATTCCACCGGCATACAACAGAATTCCTGCGAGCACGAAGCGCGAAATCGTTCCAACGATAGGCAAACCCTTGATGTCCATACTTACCTTTTAACTCCGGCCGCCAATTTTTCGGCTAATTCCTTCGCGGCTTGCGCGCCACCCTGTTCGATGGCGGCGACAAAGGCACTACCTACGATGACGCCGTCAGCGTATTGCGCAATCTCGTGTGCCTGCTCTGGCGTTGATACACCAAGGCCAACGGCAATCGGCAATTCCGAAGCATTGCGAGTACGCGCAACGAGATCTTGAATCGCACCTGACAACGACGTGCGTGCACCTGTCACACCCATGACCGCGCCAGCGTAAATAAATCCAGTTGTTTCCGCGGCGACCGTGGCAATGCGCTCGTTGGTACTCGAGAGAGCTACGAGGAAAACTCGATCGACATTGTTTGCATCTGTGGCCGCATTCCAAGCGCCAGCTTCTTCGGGTGTTAGGTCTGGAGTGATTACTCCGACGCCACCTGCGGCTGCCAATTCTTGAGCAAACTTTTCGACGCCGAAACGTTCAATGGGATTCCAGTAGGACATGACAAGTGTTGGTGTGCCATCGAGTGCTACTTGGCGAACGGTGTCGATAACGTCCACGATTTTGGTTCCACCTGCCAGCGAGATATCTACCGCGGCTTGAATTGTTGGACCGTCCATAACTGGATCGCTGTATGGCAGGCCGATCTCGACGATGTCTACGCCACCTTCGACCATGGCGCGAATGCATTCGACTGCCCCGTCGCGTGATGGATATCCAGCGGGCAAGTATCCGATGAGAGCTGCACGATTTTCTGATTTTGCTCGGGCAAAAGCATCATGAAGTAGAGACATCATTATTCCGCCAGTCCGAACCAGCGCGCTGCTGTTTCTACGTCTTTGTCACCACGGCCTGACAAGTTGACCAAGATAACAGCATCAGGGCCGAGTTCTTTTCCAAGCGACATAGCACCATACAAAGCGTGAGCTGTTTCGATTGCAGGAATAATGCCTTCGGTTCGACTGAGCAACTGAAATGCCTCCATCGCCTGGGCATCTGTTACTGGGCGATATTGAGCTCGACCGATGTCGTGCAAGTAGGCATGCTCGGGACCAACGCCTGGGTAATCAAGACCGGCTGAAATTGAATGACTTTCTACGGTTTGGCCATCGTCATCTTGAAGCACAAAACTGCGAGCACCATGAAGCACACCTACTGCCCCACCGGTGATTGTTGAAGCGTGGCGACCTGTCTCGACTCCATCGCCACCGGCTTCAATGCCGACTAACGCGACATTTTCGTCTGGGATGAACTCATGGAAAATTCCAATGGCGTTTGAGCCGCCGCCTACGCAGGCAACTACAGCATCAGGTAAACGATTAAAGCGATCGAGCATTTGCTGTCGAGCTTCTTTGCCAATCACTCGATGAAATTCACGAACAAGTTCAGGGAACGGAGCAGGACCTGCGACCGTTCCGAATAGGTAATGAGTGGTGTCAACGTTGGCGACCCAATCACGCATGGCTTCGTTGATGGCGTCTTTGAGCGTGCGGCTTCCTGTAGTAACGGGAACTACCGTTGCACCTAATAACCGCATACGCGCAACGTTGAGTGCCTGACGCTTGGTATCTTCTTCGCCCATGTAAACGACGCATTCGAGGCCGAATAGTGCGGCGGCTGTGGCGGTAGCCACTCCGTGTTGGCCAGCGCCAGTCTCGGCGATCACGCGTGTCTTGCCCATTCGCTTGGTGAGCAACGCCTGACCGAGCACGTTGTTAATTTTGTGCGAACCCGTGTGGTTCAAATCTTCGCGCTTGAGCAAAATTGTTGCGCCACCACAATGTTGCGAAAAGTTTTTGGCTACAGTCAACGGGCTTGGGCGACCTGTGTAGTTCACCAGCAAGTCATTGAGTTCGGCGGTAAAACTTGGATCAATGATGGCTTTGTGAAATGCGTCGTTGATTTCATCAAGAGCAGCCATCAAAGCTTCCGGAACGAACCGTCCACCAAAAGGACCAAAGTGGCCCATCGCATCTGGAACTACTGCAGAGTCTGTGCTCATGCGCTTCTCGATTCTCGTTGGGCGGCGCCTAATAAGGTCCATTCTTGAACAGTTTGAGCTGGCGTGCCACCTGTGACTAATGCTTCGCCCACTAAAACTCCATGTGCTCCGCTGTTGGCAAGTTCCTGAACTTCACGAGTGGAAGTGATTCCAGATTCGGCTATTCCAACGATGCTTGATGGAATGAGCGGAATCAAACGGTGACACGTTGCCAAATCAACATCAAGAGTTTTGAGATTGCGAGCATTCACACCGACAATCTTGGGATTAATTGCTAACGCGCGTGCAAGTTCATTTTCATCATGAACTTCAATGAGGCTCGTCATGCCCAACGTGGTTGCTAATGAAAAGTACTCGGATAGTTGGGCGTCACTCAGCGAAGCAACAATTAGCAAAATCATGTCGGCGCCGTGAGCCCGCGCTTCCCAAAATTGATATTCATCAACCATGAAGTCTTTGCGCAGCAATGGCGTTTTCACAGCAGCGCGCACTGCATCAAAGTCTGCAAGGCTGCCATTAAATCGACGAGCTTCGGTCAGCACGCTGATAGCTGCGGCTCCGCCAATTTCGTACTGTGCAGCCAGCTCGGCCGGGTTGGCAATCTCAGCTAGGTGGCCCTTGCTCGGACTGGCTCGTTTTACCTCGGCAATGACATTAAAAGCATTCTCGGCAAAACGCTGTGCCGCATTGATCGCAGGCGATACTGCGCCTACACGATCTTGAATTTCCGCTAGCGAAACGGTCGCTTTGCGAGCAGCTAAGTCTTCGCGCACACCATGAACGATGGAGTCAAGCACTGTCGTCATGGCAAACCCTTACAAAATCGCTGGAATGCTTAGTTTATTGGCTTTACTAGTGACGAGAAATCGATGCGGAATGCCGCCCCGCCTTCGGGAGCCATTCCAGCCGTGGCTTGGGCGCCTAAACGTTGTGACAAACGCCCAACAAGCGCCAATCCAAAGCCCGTGCCCACTTTACGAACACCTTTGTATCGTTCATAGAGTTCACCAGGCTCGAAAGCCACAGCGATGTCTTGCTCCGAAAGCCCCGGACCGCCATCGCGAACTTCAATCACCCCAGGCTGCTTCAAAGCAAAGATAATTGGTGCGCCAGCGGGTGTGACACGGAGTGCGTTTTCTGCCAAGTTATCGATGATTTGTCGTAGTCGAATCGGGTCTGTATTGACCACAATCGGGCCTTCGTGGACATCGAGTGAGAAATCCACACCTTCTTTGGCACATCGGCTTTCCCAGACATGCCCTGCTTCTCGAAGTACATCTGCCAAGTCGATCGGGTGCGCATTGAGTGGAAAATCAACCGCGCCAGTTCGGGCTAGGTCTAGCAAATCACTGACTAAGCGATCAAGCCGCAACGATTCAGCAGTCACAACTGCGCCCACTTGAACGGTTTCGTCCGCTCCGACCACGCCATCAGCCATCGCTTCGGCATAGCCGCGAATGGCAGTTAATGGCGTCCGCAACTCATGCGAAATCGACAAGAAGAACTCTCGCTGTCGACCTTCGCTGTACGCCAACTCTTCGGCCAACACATTGAGTGCAACGGCAATTTCAGCAACTTCAGCCGGACCCTCGGGCGTCACCCGCACATCTCGGTCACCGACTGCAAGTCGATGGGCTGCATCTGCTGCATTCGCTAGTGGTCGCACAAGTCGACGAGCTGCAAGTTGACCGATGAAAACCGCAACGATGAATCCCACGACGAGCGCGATAGCAATGCGACCAATAGCTGTCGATGTGACAGCAGAAACAACCGAAACGGGCTGGACTAAAACTATTCCCGTGCCTTGGCCAACAGGGCGAGCCTCGAGAAAGACGCATGCACCGCGATCGGCGCATTTGCGACCGCTGACGGCATGGCCGGTTGCCACTTGATTAATCTGATCAGGCGACATTGACGTCGGAACGGTCGTCCCAGGAATGATGGGCTCGACACTCACACCTTGAGCCCTCAAATAACTCACAACACCCAACAATGCCCGATCAGCACTACCGGCCGCGTGATCATGATCGATGTCGAAATCATCTGGTCGCGTTGCTACATCTCGAACCAAATCCGCTTGGCTTGCCAAACTTGATTGAGCCTGAGCTTGCGCCGCGTCGCGAATGAGTGGAAGTGCGATGATCCCAGCAATGAGCACAGCAACTGCGGCTACTGCACCTGTGACAAGTGCGGCACGAGAAGCCAAGGAACGAAACACTCGAGCACTAATCCTTGTCTACTGAGTAACCAACGCCGCGCACTGTGCGGATGGGATTGTCATCGCCAAACTTCGCCCGCAGTTGAGCGACGTGCACATCAACAGTGCGTGTACCAACAATCGAGGAATATCCCCACACGTGACTAAGTAGTTCATCGCGAGTAAATACGCGTCCAGGTTTGCTCATGAGGTGGGCCAATAAATCAAATTCAGTGGCCGTCAATATAACTTCCACACCGTTAAGTGTTACGCGACGAGTTTCTGGATCGAGTTCAATTCCAGCTAATTTAACGATTCCAGAGCCTTCAGGAATTCCGCTCGTTTCTCGTTTCCACACTTTGACTCGTGCAACGACTTCGCGAGGACTAAATGGTTTGGTGATGTAATCATTGCCACCCATTTCAAGACCAAGAATGCGATCAACTTCTTCGTCACGTGCTGTACAAAACAAAATTGGTGTGCGGTCACCCTCGGCACGAAGTTCACGACAAACCTGAATGCCATCCATAGTTGGAAGTCCAACATCCAAAATCACAGCGATTGGTCGCAGCGACTTAATGGCCGCTAAACCTGCGGCACCGTCAGCCTCGACATGAACACCAAAGCCTTCGCGCGTGAGATACATGCGCAACATGTCAGAGATCGATTTCTCGTCCTCGACGACAACGACTAAACCTTTGGTTTCACTCATAGAACTAGATTGCCCTGCGATTACACGCGGAAAGTCAGTTAATTGTTAAGAAACGGTCAGGATGCTTAGGCTTTTTTGCCAAAGCCCATCAGAGCAAGGACTTTGCCTGCGATTCCTGCAACTGGAACGAGAACTACGCCAGCCCAGAAAAGTGGCCAATTTTGCACCACAACGCCGATTGTTCCAACAAGAAATGCAACCATCAAAATAATTGAAGTGGTCCAGGCTGCCACTGTATGGCCGTGGTCATCGTGTGCTGCAGACATTCGTTGCTCCTTGTTAAATCTTTCGAATCGCTCTTAGTCTAGCGGGCGCGTATCGTGCTGCGTTGGGTCGATCCCGTGGTCTAACGATTGCCAAACCGTGAGCTGCGAAACGTTTGGTTCCCGCTCATATTTTGAAGTTCGCTTACGTTCTGGAAAATTTCCGAAAGCCAAGGAAAGACCAGCGAGCCCCATCAATACCCCGCCGAATGCGCTCAACCAAGCCCAGTATGCATAGGCGTGCTGAACGCTTTCCACATACGAACCAAGTGAGTCAGCAATTGCTTCATTGATCAGCGACTGCGGATTAGTCGTCGTCAAAGACACTGCAATGACTCCTACCCCACACGCCAGTGCAATAATTCCAAACACTTTACGCAAGAGTGCTCGAACGGATCCTGCGACTACAAACAAAACACCAGCTGCCAATGCGCAAGCCGCAGGAATTGCATCGAGTTGGCGTCCAGTAAAACTCAAATGCAGAGCTGGTGAATCGGTGGCTGTGAGATCAGCCTTTACCCATGGTCGAGTGCTAGCGAAGAGGACTAATGCAACACCAACTAACGCAATCAGCTGCACTCGAGAAAGCGACTTCATTACTGGCCGTTCGTCAATGTGTTTGCGACAGCTACTGCCTTGAGCACTGCGGCAGCCTTCGCGCTACATTCTGCGTCTTCGCTTGCTGGAACAGAGTCGTTAACTACTCCAGCGCCAGCCTGGACATACGCGACGTTGTCTTTGATAACAGCTGAGCGAATCGCAATCGCGGTATCCACATTTCCAGCGAAGTCGAAGTATCCAACACAGCCACCATAGAAACCGCGTCGTGATGGTTCCAACTTTTCAATGATGGACATAGCCATTGGCTTTGGCGCACCAGAAAGCGTCCCCGCCGGAAAAGTTGCCTGCACCAAATCCAAAGCGGACATGTCAGGATTAATTTGGCCCGTAACCGTGGAAACGATGTGCATGACGTGGCTATACCGTTCGATACTCATGAAATCGACAACTTCGACGCTGCCAGGTTCGCATACGCGACCGAGGTCGTTGCGGCCAAGATCGACCAACATCAAATGTTCAGCACGTTCTTTCGCATCTTCAATCAAGCTTGCAGCATGCGCAGCATCTTCTTCTGGGGTTGCCCCACGGGGCCGAGTACCTGCGATCGGATGCAGCATCGCGTGACCTTGAGTGAGTCGCACCAAAGCTTCAGGACTTGAACCAACCACATCAAAAGCTACGACGTCGCTCAGCGGTTCACCCGGAGTCGTGACTTCAGGCACGCGAATCAAAAACATGTAGGGACTTGGATTGGAAGTTCGCAATACGCGATAGACATCCAATGCACTCGCCTGGCAAGGCGCCGAGAATCGCTGCGACAAAACAATCTGGAAAGCATCGCCCGAGCGAATATGTTCTTGGGCAACTTCGACTGCCGTTTGATAATCAGCACTTGTCGTTTCGCGATGCGACACAATCGGTGCACTCTTGTCGAAATGCGCAACACTAGACGCCTGGGACTGGTTGAGGTCACGTTCCATGGCATCTAAGCGAGAAACCGCGTCACTCCACGCCAATTCGACGCGTTCGTCTGTGTTGTCGTAATTGATTGCATTGGCAATCAATGTCACCGTGCCATCCATGTGATCAAGTACCGCGAGATCAGTAGCAACAAGCATGGCTATCTCTGGCAGATTGAGAACTTCTGGTGCGGTATTTGGAATGCGTTCGAATCGACGAACGACGTCATAACCGAGGTAACCAACCACTCCACCGGTGAGCGGAGGCAATGCCAACTCGCTAATACCAAGATTTACGTCTGGCGTATGCAGAATGCTTAATGTTGAACGCAATGCTTCAATCGGATCATCCGTTTGAGCCACGCCATTAGGGACTGCGCCCGACCACGAAGTTTGGCCATTAACTTCGCTTAAAAGTGCCGAACTCTTGACACCAATAAATGAGTAACGCGACCATGCTTGACCGTGTTCGGCTGATTCCAAGAGGAATGTTCCAGCTCGCTCGCCTGCAAGTTTGCGATACAAGCCCAAGGCAGTTTCACCGTCTGCAAGCAATGTGCGAAAAACTGGAATGACACGACGGTTTGTCGCGAGTTGCAAAAAGTGTTCAAGGCTTGGAGTCGCGACGGTCATGCGGTCACCTCTGGGTGAGTTATGGCGCGATCAAAGCACGTGTGGTCACCTGTATGACAGGCACCAGCAACTTGATCAACAGTTAACAACAACGTGTCGAAATCACAATCGGCAGCCAACGAAATGACAGCTTGGGTATGTCCGGAGGTCGCACCCTTGACCCAAATTTCACTTCGACTGCGAGACCAATAGGTGGCTTTGCCCGTACTTAAGGTCAAATCAATTGCTTCACGGTTCATGTAGGCAACCATCAGAACTTCGCGGGTATCGACTTGCTGCACGACCACAGGAATGAGCCCACGTTCATCAAAAACGAGCGACTCCAAAAATGACATGACTCCATTCTGCCGTGTCCTCCAGAAATGCCGAAAACGTCACTATCGAGAACCTTCATTGCGCACCAAGCAGTAAAGCGTTCTAGCATCAGAAGTATGACGAACTGGGCCTTTCACGAACGACGACACCTCGTACAACTCATGCGTGATCTTGGCCCCGATGCGCCGACTCTGTGCGAGGGATGGACCACCAAAGACCTTGCTGCCCACATTGCCATTCGAGAACGTAGGCCTGATGCTGCGCTGGGAATTGTGGCTCCTTTCGTCGCGAGCCACACCACAAGCGTGATGGCAAAATATTCCAACAAGCCGTGGAAAGAACTTTTACATTTGGTCGAAGAGGGAGCACCACTGTGGAATCCGCTAGGCCTGCCAAATCTGGATAACGCTGCAAACTTATTTGAAATGTTTGTCCATCATGAGGACGTTCGACGAGCAGCGGCAGATTGGAAGCCGCGCGCGCTTCACCCAGAACTCGAAACTGCCCTATGGGAACGTATGGCCAAGAATGGGAAGTTGATGTGGCGTCGGGCAAAGGTCGGCATTGTGCTCGACAATGGAACCTCTCAGATCGTGGTTAAGAACTCTCCCGCAAATGCCGGAACCGTGATGATTTCAGGAAGCACTGCCGACTTAGTCTTATTGACTTACGGTCGTAAAGAAATTTCTGTGACGTATTCCGGCGAAGACGTCGATGTCGCGATTGCTAAAACCACGAACTGCGCGGTCTAGCCACTTAACTAACGTACGACACAACCTGCTGTACGAAGTTCTTGCTTGACATCACCAATAGAAAGTTCGCCAAAGTGAAAAACACTTGCGGCTAGAACTGCATTTGCACCGGCTTCAACAGCTGGCGGGAAATCGGCAAGCGCACCAGCCCCACCACTAGCGATTAACGGCACAGAGACTGCTGCGCGAGCTGCGCGAATGAGTTCGATGTCATAGCCATTCTTTGTGCCATCAGCATCCATTGAGTTCAACAGCACTTCGCCTGCGCCACGCTCAACTGCTTCGACGATCCATTCCAAAGCATCGCGACCACTGCTTTGGCGTCCACCGTGAGTCGTTGCCTCAAATCCCGATGGCGTGTCAGCACGCCGGACATCAACTGACAGCACAATGCATTGGTTACCAAATTTTTTGGCGGCATCGGTGATGAGCGATGGATTAGATAAACCTGCGGTGTTAATTCCAACTTTGTCAGCACCCGCGCGAAGAAGTCGATCAACGTCTTCAACAGCGCGAACGCCGCCACCCACAGTCAACGGAATGAATAATTGATCGGCGGTGCGACGCACCATGTCATACGTTGTTTCGCGATTCGAGCTACTTGCAGTGATGTCGAGGTACACCAACTCGTCAGCCCCTGCTTGGCCATACGCCAGTGCAAGTTCAACTGGGTCACCGGCATCACGAAGATTGACGAAATTCACGCCTTTGACGACGCGACCATTATCGACATCAAGGCATGGAATTACTCGAATAGCAAGAGTCATAATTACCTCTGCGGACCAGAAACTTCGATGGCTTCGGGCAGCGTGAATGCGCCAGCGTAAAGTGCCTTTCCGACAATCGCGCCTTCGACGCCATCAGGAACAAGCGCACGCAATGCTTCAAGATCAGCAAGGCTTGAAATGCCGCCACTTGCGATAACGGGCTTGTCAGTTCGTTCACACATTTGCTGGAGCAACTCGACATTTGGACCACGCAAAGTGCCATCTTTAGTCACGTCGGTAACGACGTATCGTGAGCAACCATCGCGTTCGAGACGCTCGAGGGTTTCCCACAAATCTCCACCTTCGCGCGTCCAACCACGAGCAGCAAGAGTCGTTCCGCGCACATCCAAACCAACTGCAATGCGATCACCAAATTCATCGATGACGCGAGCGGTCCAGTCCGGATTTTCTAGTGCGGCAGTACCGAGGTTCACACGACGGCAACCCGTTGCCAAAGCGGCGCGCAATGATTCGTCATCGCGAATACCACCGGAAAGTTCAACGTTGATATCAAGGCGTCCAGTTACTTCGGCCAGAATTTCGCGATTGCTGCCACGACCAAAAGCTGCATCGAGGTCAACGAGATGAATCCAATCGGCTCCCCCGCGCTGCCAATCCAGCGCAGCCTCCATCGGATCGCCGAACGACGTTGCACTATCTGCTTCGCCTTGCACGAGACGAACAGCTTGTCCATCCGCTACATCCACAGCAGGCAAAAGAATTAAAGAGCTCATCGCGTTCCTTCTACGTAAGTAACCCAGTTATTAAGAAGCTGAAGTCCAGCGTCGCCGGATTTTTCAGGGTGAAATTGCGTTGCCCAGAGCGGACCATTTTCTATGGCAGCAACAAAATCTTGACCATAGTTCGACCACGACACTAACGGCGGTGTGAACGCTCCCGTGACGTCCAATACCCAATCAGTCACAGCGAAAGAGTGCACAAAATAGAAACGCTCATCTGCAACACCAGCAAACATCTGTGATTGCGGTGCCGCAGTAACGGTGTTCCACCCCATGTGCGGCAATACATCCGCTTCGAGTTCAACAACTTCGCCTGGCCATTGAAAAATCCCAGGCACTTGTGTGCCGTGCTCTGTGCTGGATTCGAAGAACACCTGCATGCCAACACAAATACCCATGACAGGACGGCCACCCGATAAACGGCGCTCAATAATTTGATCGCCACGAACGGACCGTAGTTGCGCGGCACACGCTCCGAAAGCACCTACGCCAGGAACAAAAAGCCCATCAGCGTTGAGTGCCTCATCAAAGTCATTAGTGATTGCGACGGTTGCGCCTGTGGTTTCAAGGGCACGTTGCGCAGATCGCACATTCCCTGAACCATAATCAAAGACAACAATGTCAGGCACGAATTACAGCGTTCCCTTTGTTGAAGGCACGCCAACCACGCGGGCATCAAGAGACACAGCATCGCGTAATGCACGCGCAACTGCCTTGAACTGACCTTCGACTACGTGATGAGCATTGCGACCACTGATGACGCGAACATGCAAGCAGATTTGCGCTGAAGCAACAATCGATTCCCAAATGTGCTTGGTCAATGTGGTGTCGTAGCTACCAATAAGTTCGACCATGTCTGGCTCTTCATGGACGATGTAAGGGCGACCGGAAACATCGACAGCAGCCTGAACACAAACTTCGTCCATAGGAACGACGGCATCGCCATAACGGCGAATACCTTCCTTTGTTCCAAGTGCCTCACGAAGCGCCTGACCGAAGGCTAGTGCTGTGTCTTCGACGGTGTGATGTGAATCGATGTGCAAGTCGCCCACAGTGCGAATCTTGAGATCAAAGCCGCCATGCTTACCAAGTTGAGACATCATGTGGTCAAAGAATGGCACGCCGGTTTCAATGTCGATCTGGCCAGTGCCATCAAGATTCAAGTCAAGTACGACCGAACTCTCGTTGGTAATGCGTTCGATGTGTGCGGTGCGGCTCATTGTCGATCCCTCTTCTCGTGACGTACTTTTTGTGTCTTACTGATCGACTGCTAGTAGTGCAGTACGGAAAGCAATGTTTTCTTGCGGTGTTCCGATGCTGACGCGAAGCCAGCCAGCAGGTCCTGTTTCACGAATTAATACGCCATGATCCAAGAGTCCTTGCCAAATCTGGTGACGATCCGCAAAAGTTCCGAATAGCAAAAAGTTAGCACCACTTGGGGCTACTGAGTAATTTTGCTCGATGAGCCAGCGCGCCAGTTCGTCACGCTCGTCCCGCAAAAGACCGACTTGAGACAGCAGTTCTGTGGAATGCGACAGTGCTGCACGTGCGACGGCTTGAGTCACTGCCGACAAGTGATACGGCAGTCGAACTACTGTGCATGCGGCAACGACATCTGGGTGCGCGATGGCATATCCCAAACGAAGTCCAGCACAAGAAAATGCTTTACTCATAGTGCGCGTGATAACAACGTTGCTCTGACCTGCGTATTTGGCAATCGCACTGTCGGTACCGACAGCTCGGAATTCCCCGTAGGCCTCATCGACAATAATCAGTCCATCGAAGTGTGACGCAAGATAATCAAGTACGTCAGAATCAAGGACAGTTCCCGTTGGATTATTCGGTGAGCACACCACAACAATGTTCGGGTTTAGTGCGAGTGCTTCGTCGATCGAACTTCGAGTGACTTCGAAGTTTTCGTTACGGGAAACAGTTGCGTAATTTGTGAAAGTTTCTCGACAGTATTCCTCGTACATCGAATACGTCGGCGCGAAAGTCACAAGCAAGCGACCTGGACCACCGAACGCGGCCAAAAGATGATGCATCACTTCATTGCTGCCGTTGGCAACCCACACATTGTCGGCAGTGATGTTGCCACCTGATTCGCCCATGATGTACTCGGCTAAGTCCTCGCGCAATGCAACGGCATCTCGATCCGGATAGCGATTGAGCTCGCGCGCGACCTTGGAGACTTCACGCGCGATTGTTTCAACAAGTTCAGGAGATGGC
>JALQVI010000020.1 GCA_023260395.1 Candidatus Nanopelagicales bacterium | reverse complement strand
ATGGATAAACCAACAAGTCGACCCAGCGACAAGAAGCTCACGCCAGATGAACTACCCGAGACGTCTTTGAAAATGCCGGTGATTGCTTCAAAAACGCCGGCTGCTGAAAGCATCAGCCACAGCGCAATGGTGGCCACAATCGTCACGCCAGCCAGGGTCACGCCCAACATGAAGGCAGCTTTTGCTACCGACCATGGATCGACGCGCGTCAGATGCAACCGCGCCTGGCGAACTGGTGTGTCCGAACTTACTTCCTGCGTTACCTCGGTTGTCATGATGCGTCATTTCCCTCTTCGGTAGGAGCTGCCGATTCGCTGGTTGCTTCATCTGCAGGTGAATCGAGCACGTCGACCACGGCTTCATCCCCCGTTACGACCTCGTCTTCGAGGTTTAGGTCCTCGAGTTCGGCCATGGCTGCAGCGGACGAACGAGCGACGGCAACAACTTGTTCGTCCTCGCCGACCTTCATGAAGCCAACACCCATGGTGTCTCGCCCTGCGGCACGAATTTCGTCAACCCGGGTACGAATCACAACACCGTTGCTGGCGATTGCGAAAATTTCATCTTCATCAGCACACACCAAAGCACCAGCAAGTCCGCCACGCTTTTCAACCAGGCGCATTGCACGCACGCCTTGAGTTCCACGACCTTTGGCATTCCATTCGGAAATTGCGGTGCGCTTTGCCCAGCCACCATCGGTAACAGTGACAAGGAATTGATCTGGGTATGCAACTTCAAGTGACAACAAATAATCTTCGTCGTTCTTGAATCGCATACCGATTACGCCTGTCGCCGAGCGTCCCATTGGGCGAAGTGTGTCATCGCTTGCATGGAAACGAACCGAGTAGCCCTGCTTTGACACAAGGAGCAAGTCATCTGAATCACTCACGAGTTGCGCAGACACAAGCGCGTCATCTTCGCGCAAGTTGATTGCAATCAAACCAGTTGAACGCGGCGAATCGTATTCTGACAAGCGCGTCTTCTTTACAGTTCCACCCTTGGTCGCAAGAACCAAGTATGGTGACTGTTCGTAATCGCGTAGATCCAGAACCTGTGTTACTAATTCATCCGGGCCAAGCTGTAGCAAGTTAGCAACGTGCTGACCGCGAGCATCACGGCCTGCATCCGGTAGTTCGTAACCCTTAACACGGAAGACTCGACCCTTGTTCGTAAAGAACAAGATCCAGTGGTGCGTTGTCGTGACAAAGAAATGCTCGACAATGTCATCCTGCTTGAGCGCGGCACCCTTTACGCCACGACCGCCACGCTTTTGTGCGCGGTAGAGCGCAGCCTTGGTGCGCTTGGCGTAACCATCTTGAGTAAGAGTGACAACAATTGGCTCTTCGGCAATCAGGTCTTCATGACCAACTTCGTTTTCATCAGCAATGATTGTTGAACGGCGATCGTCACCAAACTTGGCAACAGTTTCGCCGAGTTCATCGCTAACAATCTGACGCTGACGTTCTGGGCTAGCCAAGATACTTTCGTAGTCAGCGATTTCAGCCATGAGCTTGTCGTGCTGAGCCTGAAGTTCGTTGCGTTCAAGAGCAGCGAGTTTACGCAGCTGCATATCGAGAATTGCTTGCGCTTGAATTTCATCAATCTCGAGTAATTCCATCAAGCCCTGTTGTGCAACCGATGCCGATGCCGATGCACGAATGAGCGCGATAACTTCGTCAATGCGATCGATTGCCTTGAGCAAACCAATCAAAATGTGAACGCGTTCTTGTGCAATACGCAAACGGTATGCAGTACGTCGCTGAATAACTTCGATTTGGTGCGCAACCCAGTTCGATACAAATGCATCAAGTGACAATGTGCGTGGCACACCATCAACGAGGGCAAGCATGTTCGCGCCGAAATTATCTTGCAGTTGTGTCTGCTTGTAGAGGTTGTTCAGAACAACCTTGGCTACGGCATCACGCTTGAGCACAACCACGATACGCATACCGGTTCGAGAGCTGGACTCATCGATGATGTCGGCGATGCCATTGATCTTGCCTTGGTCGTGAAGTTCAACAACACGAGCAATCAAGTTGTCAGGATTTACCTGGTACGGCAATTCGGTAATCACAATAATTGTGCGACCGCGTTTGTCTTCGGTGATTTCAGTAACCGCACGCATCGTGATCGAGCCACGACCAGTGCGATACGCATCTTGGATGCCACGGCGTCCAACAATTTGCGCGCCTGTTGGGAAATCAGGACCGGTAATGCGCTCGAGCAATGCTTCGAGCAATTCTTCGCGTGATGCTTCCGGATTTTCCAGTGCCCACTGCACGCCAGCGGCAACTTCGCGAAGGTTGTGTGGCGGAATGTTTGTCGCCATACCAACAGCGATACCCGATGAACCATTGATCAACAGGTTTGGAATGCGACTTGGCATAACTGTTGGTTCGAGGTTCTTGCCGTCATAGTTTGGTGTGAAATCGACCGTTTCCTGATCGATGTCGCGCACCATTTCCATAGCGATTTGTGCCATGCGAGCTTCGGTGTAACGGGCTGCAGCTGGCGCATCGTTACCTGGCGAACCGAAGTTACCTTGACCTTGTGCCAATGGGTAACGCAATGACCATGGCTGGGTCAAACGAACCAACGTGTCATAGATCGCGCTGTCACCATGTGGGTGATACTGACCCATGACGTCACCGACGATACGTGCGGACTTATTGAACGCACGATCAGGACGGTAACCACCATCGAACATCGCGTACAGCACACGGCGGTGTACTGGCTTGAGACCATCACGAACATCTGGCAATGCGCGCGAAACGATAACGCTCATTGCATAGTCCATGTAGGACTTCTGCATTTCGACGTTGAGGTCTACAACTTGAATTGAATCTTGCTGTTCTGGTGTCTGTGTCATTAGATGTCCAAGAAGCGTACGTCGTGCGCATTGCGCTGGATAAATGTTCGGCGGCTTTCCACATCTTCACCCATCAATGTGGAAAAGAGTGCGTCAGCTTGTGCGGCGTCGTCTACCGAAACTTGTAGCAAGACACGCTTGGTTGGGTCCATTGTGGTTTCCCACAATTCTTCGGCGTTCATTTCGCCAAGACCCTTGTATCGCTGCACATCTTCTTGCTTAAGTTTCTTGCCTGATGCCAATCCGGCTTCGACAATTTCGTCGCGCTGGCGATCGCTGTATGCATAGCCTGGCGCTTCTCGCTGCCACTTAATTTTGTAAAGCGGTGGTTGCGCTAAGTACACATAGCCACCATCAACAAGCGGTCGCATGTAGCGGAACAAGAACGTCAAAAGCAGCGTACGAATATGTTGACCGTCAACGTCGGCATCAGCCATCAAAACAATTTTGTGATATCGCAATTTGTTGATATCAAATTCGTCTTGAATGCCCGTACCGAAAGCTGAAATCAAACCTTGTACTTCACTGTTTGCAAGCACCTTGTCGAGACGCGTTTTTTCAACGTTAAGAATCTTGCCTCGAATTGGCATGATTGCTTGGGTGTGCGGATCGCGACCCTGGCCTGCTGAGCCACCGGCCGAGTCACCTTCCACAATGAAAACTTCACACTCGTTTGGTTCGTTACTTGAGCAATCTTTCAACTTTCCTGGCAAACCACTTCCGCCAAGAAGTCCCTTACGGTTACGCGCTAGGTCGCGAGCTTTGCGCGCAGCTAGGCGAGCCGTTGCAGCTTGCAGTGACTTGCGTGCAATCTCTTTACCTTCGGCCGGATTCTTTTCAAACCATTCACCAAGTTGCTCATTAACAATGCGCTGGGCAAAAGTTTTCGCCGCAGTGTTGCCAAGTTTTGTTTTGGTCTGACCTTCGAATTGTGGTTCGCGCAACTTGATCGAAATGATTGCGGTCAAGCCTTCACGAATATCTTCACCCGAAAGATTGGTGTCCTTTTCTTTTAGAACATTCCAATCGCGTGCGAATTTGTTAATTAAAGATGTAAGAGCGGTTCGGAAACCTTCTTCGTGCGTTCCACCTTCGATGGTGTTGATTGTGTTCGCGAATGAATAAACAGATTCGGAATATCCGTTGTTCCACTGCATCGCAACTTCAAGACTCAAACCTTGTTCTTCGTCTTCGGCTGCAAATTCAATGACGCCACCATGTGCAGCGGTCTTTGATGCATTCAGATGCTTAACGAAATCAGCGATACCACCGTCGTAGTGGTAGGTGACGCTGCGAACAGCTTCGGCAACGTCGTCGCCTTCTTCTTCAGAAACAATCGGCTTGGCGATTTCACGCTCGTCAGTAAGCGAGATAGTTAGTCCACGATTGAGGAACGCCATTTCTTGGAAGCGGCGAGACAATGTTTCAAAGTCATAGGTTGTGGTTTCAAAAATTTCGCCATCTGCCCAGAACGTGACCTGGGTACCGGTGAGATCAGTCGTTCCACCTTTAGCCAATGGAGCCTGTGGCACACCGTATGCGTAATCCTGGGTCCAAATTGAGCCTTCACGCTTAACTTCGACCTCAACTCGGGTCGAAAGTGCGTTCACTACGGAAACACCCACACCGTGCAGACCACCGGAAACGGCATATCCGCCGCCGCCAAACTTGCCACCAGCGTGCAAAACGGTCAAAACGACCTCAACAGCTGGTTTTCCTTCAGAAGGCACGATATCCACTGGGATACCTCGGCCGTTATCTTGGACGCGAACTCCCCCATCAGCCAAAATTGTGACCGAAATGTGGTCGCAGTAGCCCGCGAGCGCCTCATCTACGGAGTTATCCACCACTTCATAAACCAAGTGGTGCAAACCGCGTTCACCGGTTGAACCGATGTACATACCGGGGCGCTTTCGAACTGCGTCGAGACCCTCCAAAACTTGGATTGCACTGGCGTCATAGGACACAGGTATCTTGCCTTTCAACTTGCATAATCTGAGGGCTCAAAAATCCGCTTAAATTGGGGTTTTTCGGCACGTTCCGACAGTTGCAATTCTATCGGAAATAACGGACTTTTTAGGGCTGTGACGCGCTATCCGTAGGTGTCTCTTGGACCTCTTCCGGGCACGCTGCGCAGCCCGTGTTTCCAGGATGGAGTGGTTGGACCAAGGACGATAATTTCGGTAATTCGACCAGTACCAATTTCCTGGTCCAAGTTGGCCTGAATTGTGGGAATCATCAAACGAATTTGGGTGGCCCAGGCGGTGGATTCTGCCCGAACTACCAAAATGCCCGATTTGCCGCTTGGATCAAGTTCGAAGGTCTCGATTTTGACGTGTTCGGCCACGTCATTTCCAACCACGAATGGCCACTGTGCATGAAGCCGCCCTGTGGCTACCTGAAGATCCCAGCCTTTATTCACGACGAGTTTGTCAATCAGACCTGACAATGTGGCCGGATCGCGTTCATCAGGGCCCGGACCACTGCGAACGTCATCGCCGGACCAACTTCCAGTCGTGCGGGGACGCACGCTACCCGACTTGCGCGCTCGCGCGCGAGCAAGAAGTGAATTAAGAAATTCATTCTGGGCTTTGTTCAACATGACAGCTCTAGTCTGCCAGCACGATCGTTTGGTCAAGCAGGAATGCCGGAACATCTTCGGCCACTGCTGCTGTGACCAAAGTTTGTTCAACATTATTTAGTGCTGCCAACAATCGTTCTCTGCGTCGAACATCGAGTTCAGCAAACACATCATCAAGAATCAAGATTGGATCGTCTTGTAATTCACGTAGCGCATCAAATGTTGCCAGTCGCAACGCAAGCGCAATTGACCACGACTGACCATGCGAAGCAAAATTTTTCGCCGGCAATTGTGCAAGTTGTAATTCCAAATCATCACGGTGTGGACCAACAAGGGTTAATCCCCTATCGATTTCATCTTGGAATCTTGTCACGAGAGCTTCACGAATTTGAGATTCAATATCTCCATCAACGTCCACAAGCCACTTCGAGGAATATGTAATTCGTAAGTCTTCGGTGTTTGCGCTGATGGCATCACCATGAGCTTCGACAAATGGTCGCAACGCGGTTAATGCATCAAGTCGCGCGCACGTTAAATTCACGGCGTGCGAAATAAATTGATCGGTCCACACATCTAAAGTTGCGCGCGCAGATTCACTGAGTGCACGCCGGCCCGCAGATTTCAACAATGCATTTCGTTGTTTTAACACCTTGTCGAAATCAGATCTCACCGATGCAATACGCGGTGACATTTGAGTAGCGAAATCATCAATGTATTTTCTGCGGTCACCAGGATCACCTTTAACAAGTGCAAGATCTTCAGGTGCAAAAACAACAGTGTGAACGAGACCCAAAATATCTCGCGGGCGACTTAACGCACTTCCATTAAGCACAACTTTGTTTTGTTTGCCATCGTTAATTTCCACATCGATAGTGGCAAGGCGATCGTCTTTTGTAATTTTCGATTTAATGTGCGCTTGAGTTGTTCCACTACGCAACAACGGAAAGTCATTACTGACGCGGTGACTACCTAGTGTTGCAAGGTAATTAATAGCTTCAACGATATTTGTTTTACCGCGACCATTGCGGCCAATAATTGTTGTTACACCTGCATTAAACGTTAGCGAAAGATTTTCGTGGTTTCGAAAATCTTGTAGTTCCAGAGAACTAATTCGCATCAGTTGCGCACACTATTACGGTTGGCGAATTGGCATGAGCAAATACTTGAATGCATCAATTTGCTCGGCATCAATTTCTTTTGCGCCAGTGATAACGGCTGGGCGATGTGGCGCAGTCATAGAGATAACTGCAACTGGTGCATCGATTGCACCGAGCCCATCCAGAAGGAATTGATGATTGAACGCGATTGTTACATCATCGCCGGCCAACGCACATTCGATATTTTCACGCGCTTCGGCAATTTCACCACTGCCACCGCCGCCAGAAATTACTGCCTCACCATTTGCGAAGTGAATTTTCACTGGTGCTTCTCGATCAAGAACAAGTGACACGCGCTTAACAGCCTCGATTAAAGTCGCAGTGCTGATTTGTGCAACGCTTGAAGATTCACTTGGAAGAAGCGTTTGATATTTTGGAAAATCGGCAGCAAGTAAACGACTCGTTGTTTGACGATTGTCACCAGCAATACCAATGAGTCCTTCACTTGAACTTGTGAATGCAAGTGAGACAGCAGAATTGTGTGACAAAGTTTTTGCAGCGTCAAACATAAATTTTGCAGGTACTAATGCATGAGTAGAAATTGATGTTGATTGTGGTGACCAATCCAATTCACGAACAGCTAGGCGATAGCGATCTGTTGCAGCCATCGTGATGGTTGAACCTTCGACATCAACTTTGATACCGGTAAAAGCAGGCAAAGTTTCATCGCGAGATGAAGCCACAACAACTTGTGCAACTGCCGCGGCAAAATCACTGCCGGTTACGCTGCCGCTGATGTCAGGCATAGCTGGTAGCGGAGGATATTCAGCAACCGGCATGGTCGGAATTGTGAAACTTGATTTACCACAAGTAATTTCCGCGCGAGATCCTTCGACGACAAATTCAATTGTTGAAGCTGATGGAAATGATCGAGTGATGTCGGCAAGCAGGCGGCCAGGAACAAGAACAGTTCCGGTGGCACCAACAGCTGCATCAAGTGATGCACGAGCGCTCACATCTGCATCGCTACCGGACAGTACAAGACCTTGTTTGTCAGCTACGAGATGAAGTCCAGTTAAGAGTGGCTGCGTTGATTTGCTTGGCAAAGTACGCGATGCCCACAGGACCGCATCAGTCATGGCATCACGATCAACACGAAACTTCACGGGTAACTCACCTTCGACCAAATGTATTTCTTTATGTTACGAGCCTTTATAGTGCCACGTTCATGTGACAGAGCAGTCAGTGCCATCCCATAAAAGTTAGGACTTCATTTTCTTTGTAACTAAAGTTCACCACTGAAACCAGCGTCATCCCCAGATTTGTACCTGTCTTGGTCAAATCAGATTCGCCAAATATATCTTTAGTAGTAGTCATAGGCTTTGTGGATAAGGGGATAATGTGTAATTTCCCTGATAAATCTCTATTTATTACCCACAAGCCACCTGTGGACATGTTGATGAAGATCGGGATTACACGGGATAACTCAAAAGTTATCCACACCTATCCACAGGTTTTTGTGGATATTCACTGGTTTTTCATCAGGTTGAACACAGATAAAGTGAAAGTTATTCACTTTATCCCCATTGTTATCCACAGTGTGTTAGTAAGTGTCTTGTGTGACTGGTGTGACTGTGGATACTTAACGAACTTAATTTTGTCGAGACTGGGCTTTAATCCGAGCAGTTAGGTCGCTGACTCGGTTGTAAGTACTTCGGCTTTCAGCAATTTCCTTACGAATCTTGCGATCGGCGTGCATCACTGTGGTGTGGTCACGTCCACCGAACTGCTGTCCAATTTTTGGTAGCGATAAATCTGTAAGTTCACGGCATAGGTACATAGCCATTTGTCGAGCTTCGACAAGTTCACGGGAACGGCTCGCACCAATCAGGTCATCTAACGTGACACCGAAATAGTTAGCTGATGCGGCCATAATTTGGCTGGCAGAAATTTCTGGACCTGTTGCATCACTGACAAGGTCCTTGAGCACGATTTCTGCAAGACCTAAATCAACTGGTGCGCGATTCAAACTGGCGAATGCTGTGACGCGAATTAATGCACCCTCGAGTTCACGAATATTTGTGGACATCTTTGATGCAATAAATTCCAAAACTTCTGGTGGTGCACTCAAACGTTCCTGCGCGCTCTTCTTGCGCAAAATTGCAATACGAGTTTCTAAGTCCGGGGGAGTGACATCAGTAATGAGACCCCATTCGAAACGTGAACGCATGCGATCTTCGAAATCTTGTAATTGTTTTGGCGGCAAATCTGAAGTGACAACAATTTGTTTGTTGGCATTGTGCAGTGTGTTGAAGGTATGGAAAAACTCTTCTTGCGTCTGAACTTTTCCGGAAAGGAACTGAATGTCATCAACAAGTAGAACGTCAACATCGCGGTAGCGGCGCTGGAAATCCTTTGCTTTGTCATCGCGAATGGAGTTAATAAATTCATTGGTGAATTCTTCACTACTGACGTAACGAACTTTTGTTCCTGCATAAAGCGTGCGGGTGTAATGACCGATTGCGTGCAAAAGGTGAGTCTTACCAAGGCCAGATTCACCGTAAACAAAGAGCGGGTTGTATGCCTTGGCTGGTTGTTCAGCTACGGCACGAGCAGCAGCGTGCGCAAAACGGTTTGATGATCCTGGCACGAAAGTATCAAAGGTGTACTTGGGATTTAGTCGACTACCTTCTTCGGAAGTACGGGGAGCAGGTGCCGGTCCGCGACTGCCGGTTGGTGGCAATGCAGGATTTGGTTCCGATTGAAAATCTGTTGGATTGATATCAGCGTAGGTCGAGTCAGCAAGTTCATCAGTTGCAGCTTCGTCAAGATCCTCTGGTGCAATCGATTCATCGACGGTCACTGCAATCTTCATTTCGCGACCAACGATTGATGACAATGCGTCACACACAATGGGGGACAGACGACTTTCGAGAACGTCGCGACTAAATGCATTTGGTGCAGCGATCAAAACCGTGTCACCGACAATTCCCATCGGTTGAGTCAAAGTGACGAACGCTCGTTGTTGGTTGGTAAGTACACCTGAGGACAACGCATCTAATGTCTTGGTCCAAATTTGACCGAGATCTTGTTCATCCATGGGCACCTCTGCTGTTATCCACAAGTCGGACTATGGACACTATTGCCTGTGGATAGTTGTTGACAAGTGGTTATCCACATCTGGGTAAAACTACGTGGATGTAATTTATTGCCTGATAAACCCCGTGAAATTAAGTTGGGTTCTAGTTTGACCAACCCAGAGAGTTGCCCGTATCTTTGGTTAGTCGCTATCGACGCGCAATTCGAATGTTCATGATTTTCGTGAACGTCCGTTGGCGAGTCGCTCGATCCAACAAACCGCCGGTGAAAAGAGTTCCCTAATGTCAAAGCGCACATTCCAGCCAAACAACCGTCGTCGTGCAAAGACACACGGTTTCCGCGAGCGCATGAGCACCCGCGCTGGCCGTGGCATCCTTTCAGCACGTCGCGCCAAGGGCCGTTCGAAGCTTTCGGCTTAATTTTCCGATGCTGTCGGCCGACGCTCGGCTGCGAAAATCTACGGAAATCTCACTAGTTCTGCGTGGTGGGCGTAGATTTGCTAGCCAACTGCTTGTTTTGCACGTTGCGCCAGGGCGTTCAACTCATACTCGATTCGCATTTGCGGTAGGTAAAAACGTGGGTAATTCTGTGGTTCGCCATCGTTTGACCAGACAACTACGCCATTTAGCTAAAGAATCAAACACTTTTCTGCCAATTCCAAGTGATGTAGTGGTGCGAGCCCTGCCGGCAAGCAGTTCAGCCACCTTTACGCAGCTACGTGAATCCTTTGAGACTGCAGTGAAAAAGGCTTGTGTATAAATGAAGAAATTGCAGCAATTCTGGGATCGCACCATTGGTGCGGTACTCGTCGGGATTTTCGTTGCAGCAATTCGTTTGTACCAACTAACCATCAGTCCAATGCTCGGCCCTGTTTGTCGTTATTACCCGTCATGTTCGCATTATGGTTTAGAAGCGATAAAGACACATCGAAGTGTTAAAGGTATTGCGTTGACGGCAATGCGGATCATGCGATGCAATCCTTGGGCCGCTGGTGGTCTGGATCCGGTCCCGCCGAAAGGGCGCTGGAGCAACCCAAAAGTAATTGAAAGTTCAACTACATTGAATAGGCAGGTAGTGTCCCAGTGAACCCGTTGAAGTGGCTCGAATCCATTGTGAGTTGGGTGTTCGTCCAATTCCATTCTTTGCTTTCCAATTTCTTTGCCCCCGATAGTGGTTGGGCTTGGGGACTTGCGATTGTCCTGCTTGTAGTTCTCATTCGTGTTCTGCTGATTCCGCTGTTCGTAAAGCAGATCAAGAGCCAGCGCAACATGCAACTGATTCAGCCTCAGATCAAAGAGATTCAGAAGAAGTACGCCGGCGACCGCGAACGCCAGTCGCAAGAAATGATGAAGCTCTACAAGGAGACCGGCACCAATCCACTGTCGAGCTGCTTGCCGATCTTGGCGCAAGCCCCAATCTTCTTTGCATTGTTCCGTGTGCTTAATGGCATTGCGCGAAACATTCCATACGGTGCGATGACGCCAGAGCTTGTTACGCAAGCACGTAACGCCAAAATTTTCGGTGCCCCGATTTATGGAACGTTCACACACCGCGCTGAAACCGATAACCCAACGGCAACATTCTGGGTGACCCTGATCTTGATCATCTTGATGACAGCAACGACGTTCATCACGCAGCGTCAGCTCATCGTCAAGAACACTGCGCCGGGCAACCCAATGGTGCAACAGCAAAAAGTATTGCTCTATGTATTCCCATTCATCTTTGCGGTTTCAGGTATTAACTTCCCAGTTGGTGTTTTGCTGTACTGGTTCACCACGAACCTATGGACGATGGGACAGCAGTTCTACGTCATTCGCAATAGTCCACAGCCAGGTACGCCAGCGCACGAAGCACTTGTTGCGCGTAAGGAAGCCAAGGCGAAAGCAAAGGGTAAGTCACAGATTTCTGAAAGTTCAGAGCAAGCTGACCTTGCCGAAGATACCGATCGTGTACTTCGCAACCAGCCAAAAAAGAAGCCTAAGAAGAAGCGTTAATTCGTTTCACGTGAAACCACAGTTTTAAGGAAAGGTACTAACCATGTCAGATCGTATTAAGCAGCTTGAACAAGAAGGCGATGTCGCCGCAGATTACCTAGAGGGATTGCTCGATATTGCAGACCTCGATGGTGACATCGATATGGATGTTGAAAATGACCGCGCATCCGTGAGCATTGTTGGTGCTGACCTCAACATGTTGGTCGGCGATAAGGGCAAGGTTCTTGATGCACTTCAGGAACTTACTCGTCTTGCAGTAACTCGCGAAACTGGCGAACGTTCACGTTTGATGTTGGATGTATCTGGTTACCGTGCAAAGGCCCGTGAGTCACTCACAAAGATCGGTACCGAGGCCGCGCAAAAGGCAATCGAAACTGGCGAGCCAGTCGAACTAAAAGCCATGAATGCTTTTGAACGCAAGATCGTGCATGATGCAGTTGCTGCCGCTGGTGCTGGCAGTATCTCAAAGGGCGAAGATCCGAACCGCCGCATCATCGTTCAGCCAGCTGGCGAATAACGTCACGTGTTTCACGTGAAACATTTGCATACAGACAAGTAGCACTGAACATGTCGCGCGAATTACTACTAGCTAAGTACCCAGAATCCTTTGCTGGGCTTACTAGTTATGCGCACTGGCTTGCTACGGCAGGTGTTGAACGCGGTCTGATTGGTCCACGCGAGACTGAGCGAATCTGGGATCGGCACATTGCCAACTGCGCAGCAATGGCTGAACTGATTCCGGCAAACGCTCGCGTGATTGACATCGGTAGCGGCGCAGGCTTACCGGGATTAGTCCTTGGAATTGTTCGTCCGGACATACATGTGACACTGATCGAACCATTACAACGTCGATGCGATTTCCTCAACGAAGTCATTGCTGACCTTGAATTAGGCCAGCGCGTCGAAGTAACGCGCGGTCGCGCCCAAGACGTTTCGGTTGCAAAAGCCGATGTTGTAACTGCTCGCGCCGTTGCCCCATTAAATAAATTGCTCACTTGGGCATTGCCATTGGTTGCACCTGGGGGACAGGTCTTGGCAATGAAGGGCTCGTCGGCACCAACTGAAATCGAAGAAGCGGCTAGCGTTTTAAAGAATCGCAATGCTGAAATTATTTTGTGCGGCCAGGATCTTGTGGATCCGATGACCACCGTAGTCAGGGTGAGTTCCTAGACTTCTAGTTCAAGCCATACGCTTGACGCATTGGAGGTCTTCGTGAGTTTTGACGATGAAGATACGCCGCTGGCACAAGCGGCGGCTGCCGCGGTCTATGTTCGCCGCGGTTTAAAGGGCACATTCGCGGCGCCAGCAAGCACGCGGGTACTTACTGTTGCTAACCAAAAAGGTGGCGTAGGTAAAACAACCACAGCTGTAAACCTTGCTGCTTCAATGGCATTAGCTGGACTCAAAGTCCTAGTTATTGACCTTGATCCTCAGGGAAACGCCTCCACTGCATTTGGTGTTGATCACCAAGAAGACACTGCCGGAACTTATGACGTTCTAGTTGATCAAGAAGCAATTGCCGAAGCGATGGTTGCCGCACCTGGTTTTGACTCGTTGTGGGTATTGCCGGCATCTCTTGATTTGGCTGGCGCGGACATTGAACTTATTACAACTGTGCCTGACGAAGAACGACCATTCCGGTTGCGTGAAGCTCTCGATAACTTCTTGGCTGAATACGAAATGGACTATGTATTTGTTGACTGCCCGCCAAGTTTGGGCATGCTCACGATTAACGCTTTGGCTGCTGTTACCGAAGTTTTGATTCCTATCCAATGCGAGTTTTATGCACTCGAAGGTGTGCAGCAACTGTTGCGCACCATTGAATTCGCTCGCGATCGCCTCAATCCAGAACTTGAAGTCAGCACGATTCTGTTAACGATGTTCAATACAAATACAAACCTGTCGGCACAAGTTGCCGATTCGGTGCGCGAGTTCTTTGGAGACAAAGTTTTGACCGCAGCAATTCCGCGTTCAACATACGTGGCCGAAGCTCCATCGCACGGTCAATCAGTGATGACATATGACCCAGGCTCAACCGGTGCAGTTGCCTACTTGGCAGCAGCGCGTGAAATAACCGAACGCGGCTAGAAGGAAAAATCATGGCAAAGCGACAAAGTTTAGGTAAGGGCCTTAACGCCCTCATTCCCAATGTTTCACGTGAAACAAGCGCTCGACCTGCGCCCGTAGCTAAGGGCAGTACTCCAGCAAAAAAGGCGGCTCCTACTAAGGCAGCCGCTCCAACTAAGAAATCTGCGAGCACTGCGCCTAAGGCAAAAACCCCTGCTGGCGTTGTTAATGTCATTGCTGGTGAAAGCCCAATGCAAGTTGCCGGACTGACCCTTCTTGAAGTTCCGATCCGCAGCGTGACCCCAAATCCGAGTCAGCCACGAACGGTTTTCGACGAGGAAGCTCTTGCGGAACTCGTCTTCTCGATTCAAGAGATTGGCCTTCTGCAACCAATTGTGGTGCGCCCTGCTGAATCTGGTTATGAATTGATCGCAGGCGAACGCCGGTTACGTGCTGCAAAGAAAGCCGGACTGAAAACAATTCCAGTCTTGGTTCGCGAAACCTCAGACGATGATATGTTGCGCGATGCACTGCTTGAGAACCTGCACCGTTCGCAACTCACTGCATTGGAAGAGGCGGCCGCTTACCAGCAACTGCTCGCTGACTTCGGCTGTACTCAAGAGCAGCTGGCTTCACGACTTGGTCGATCGCGACCACAAATCACGAATACTTTACGTTTGCTCAATTTGCCCCCAGCAGTCCAGCGACGAGTTGCAGCTGGCGTGCTGTCAGCGGGTCACGCTCGCGCATTGCTCGGTCTTAAGGATCCAGCTGCTATTGAAAAGCTCGCAGCTCGAATTGTTGCCGAAGGCTTGTCCGTTCGCAGCGTCGAAGAAATCGTTTCAGTTGGTTTGGCCGATGGTTCGGGCTCGAGCAAGTCAACCTCGAGCACCAAGAAGGGGAAGATCAGTGCGCCTGGACTTGCTGATCTCGGGCGCCGAATGTCGGAACGACTCGACACACGAGTAACCGTTCAAGTTGGACGAACCAAAGGCAAGGTCGTTATTGAATTCGCAACTCTTGAGGACTTGCGACGTATTGTGGAAATCATTGATCCGCCAAAGCGCGGAATGTTTGGCGAACCCATCAAGTAACAACAACCACAAGGTTTTAACTACCTTTAGGTAGTGCTTTTAGTTGGTGGAAAACCTGTGTGTATCCAATTTTAGGAATGTGATGCAGGTCACAATATTAGCCAATTCGGGGTGCAAGCAACCGTGAGACTGCCGAAGAAATGGATTGCGCAATAGCATCACGAGCGCTTTCATCACATAAAACTGCTGCATCATTTGGGCTGCTCAAGTAACCGAGTTCAATGCGCACAGCAGGCATGCGCGTTAGGCGCAATAAATCCCACGTCTTTGGATGACTGCGGCAATCAAGCAGATCGCTTGCTCGAGTTACTTCTTCCTGAATGAGTTCTGCAAGTCGCATGCCGATTGCCGAACGCGAAAATTCATGGCCAAAGTAATACGTTGCTACGCCATTTGCAGCTGCATCGCTGGATTCATCGCAGCGCAGCGAAATTACCAAATCCACCCGCAGCGAATTTGCAAGGCCAGCACGTTCACGTTCATCGCCATCGCCTGTGGGTTTAGCGATGATGACCTGCGCGCCAGAAGTTAACAGCCGACCTTCGATTCTGTTGGCTATGTCTCGACAAACATCGGCTTCGCTCAATGTGGAGCCAGCAAAAACACGATCTGAACAACTGGGATCTACTAACACGACGGCAGAATCAAGTGATTGCCAGCGATGTGATCCATCAGCACCGGCTAATTCACGCAAATGTTCTTGATTTCCACCGGAAACAGTGCGCGCGAGGCGAGAAAGTGCCTGAAATACCTCAGGTCCGGCAATGCCATCGGCTTCCAGTCCAACATTGGTTTGAAAATCACGTACGGCTTTATCCGTGATGCGACCAAATACGCCATCCACGCGATCTAATGAAAAACCTAATTCGAGCAGGCGTTGCTGGAGTTGGGCAATGTCTTCGCCATGCAATAGATGAGCCGGGATGTAACTAAGAACCCGATCTCCTAAGCTCCATCGAGCTTCTTCGAGTCGACGCAGAGTAGATGGCCCAGCGATGCCATCAACGGTTAAACCGCGACTTTGCTGAAATAACCGCAATGCTGATTCAATTTCAGCATCAAAAACGTCGAAACCCACTCCAGTTTCTGGCAAAAAGCCAAGTTGAGCCAGGCGTTCCCGAACCTCGATAACTCCGGGTCCTTGATCGCCGAGCCGCAAAACTGAAGTGGGCACGATGCGTTATTTAAATAAATGCTGCAAGATCAGCTAGCAAGCCAGCCTTTGGCTTTGCGCCAATAATCTGCTTGACAATTTCCCCGCCCTGGTAGACGTTCATCGTTGGAATTGATGTCACGCCGTAATTGGCTGCAGTTGCTGGGTTTTCATCAACGTTGAGCTTGACGATGGTGATCTTGTCGCCGTGCAATGCGGCGATTTCTTCCAAAATTGGCGAAACCATCTTGCATGGGCCACACCATTCGGCCCAGAAATCTACCAAAACTGGCTTTGTGCTGTTAAGTACGACCGACTGGAAATCAGCGTCGGTTACTGCGGATAGAGCACCCATGTGCTTCCTCGTTTCTATTTCGTTTCTCTGCTCTTAAAGCATAGATGTGGCTTGACGGTATGGCCCGTTGATTAGGACCTAATGGGCGAGATAACGCTCAGCATCCAAGGCGGCTTTGCAGCCTGAGCCTGCGGCCGTGATTGCTTGGCGGTAGGTGTGATCCACCAGATCGCCACAGGCAAAGACGCCGGGCACGTTGGTTGCCGCTGATGTGCCTTGGGTAAGGACGTAACCTTCGGCATCAAGGTCAACAACACCCTTGACTAGTTCTGAGCGCGGGTCGTGGCCGATAGCCACAAACAAGCCGGTGACATCGATTGTGCGAAGGTCGCCATTTTGGGTGTCGCGAAGTGTGACGCCGGAAAGTTTTGGTTCGCCGTGCAGTTCAACAACTTCACTATTCCAAGCAAACTTAATCTTTGGATCGTTGTGAGCGCGATCAGCCATGATCTTGCTCGCGCGAAGTTCGCCGCGACGGTGAATCAAGGTGACCGAGCGGGCAAAACGGGTCAGGAACGTGGCTTCTTCGATGGCTGAATCGCCACCGCCGACAACAGCAATGTCTTGGTCCCGGAAGAAGAAACCGTCACAAGTGGCACACCACGAGACGCCATGGCCAGAAAGCTCTTGTTCGCGGTCGATACCAAGTTTGCGGTAGGCCGAACCCATAGCCAAAATAACGCTGCGAGCCTTGTAGGTATTGCCTTCGCCATCAACAACAGTCTTGATGTCGCCAGTTAGGTCCATGCTTGTGACGTCATCGGTGATGAGTTGGGCGTCAAAGCGAGCAACCTGAGCGCGCATGTTTTCCATGAGTGCTGGACCCATGATTCCCTCAGGGAAACCAGGGAAATTCTCAACTTCGGTGGTGTTCATCAAAGCGCCGCCGGCGGTGATTGCACCTTCGAAAATAATGGGATTTAGTTGGGCACGCGCTGCGTAAATTGCAGCGGTGTATCCGGCTGGACCGGATCCTACGATGATGACTTCGCGAACGTCTTGTTCCATGAGTGCCCCTAAGTTGGTTACCGAGCAATCTTATGTTCAGACCTATGTCTGGGTGCTCAGTGGTAGCCACAACAACGGTTATGTTGAGGCGTACTTTCTATAACCCAACTTGGACTTCGGCTATTCCACCTTGGTAGTTGCCCGTGGAAATTTTTGGCACGTGGGTAATCCACACCAAAACATAACGACCTGAAATTGCACGGGGCGCCTTGATAATTGCCGAAGTATCAGCGCCGTCGACTTGACCCAAGCTTGCGGCGGTTGTGATATCAGGGGCATCTGAATCAGTGACGTAAACAGTGGCAGACATTCCGGGGGAATCAAAGGTCAGCGTGACTTGGGAAACTGGACGAGGAGCACCTAGGTCAATCATCAGTCCAACGCCTGGCTTGCCGGCCATGTTTTGCGCCAAGTAATTAACAGTTGTCCACGCAGTGGCCGGATCTCCATCGATAGCAAGTGAAGCTTTGTCTGGGTTTTCGGTCTGATTGCCGAAAGGGTCATAGTCCTTTACGCCAACTAGCGATGCAATTTCCGGGGTTTGAGAAGGCTGTGGATTCAGCGATGCTGTGGGCAATGGACTCATCACAATCGCAACCGGCACATCAGATTTGTTGAAATTGTGTGTAAGCAACTGCCAGCCAACCCAGCCCATGCCAAGAACGCACGCCAAGGCAATCGAGGTGGCACGAACGCGATGTGATTTCGATTCTGGTCGGCCGTGCCATTGCACTGGATGAGAGGCCAGACGAGCAAGAGTGGAGGTTGATTGCGTTGATGTACTCGCAGCACCGACACTGAGAGCATCAACAAGTTCGCGCATCGAACCAAAACTGTTGTTTTGTGTCTTTATGTACAGTTCATCAATCGAGGCTGGAATTGCGCCACGAAATGAACTTGGCGGATCTGTTGGGCCTTGCTTTGGTGCAGCTGGCAAACCATCAGCCAATCCATGTGGCCACAGACCTGTCACCATAGTGAAAAGTAAATTCCCAACACCGCGGATGTCAGCGCGGAAACCATCTGCATCATCTGGGCCAAGAATGGAACGGTCAATTCCAAAGCCATCAAGTCGAATTTCACGAGTATCGGAAACCATGACGTTGTGGGGGCGTAATCGCCCGTGAGCTATGCCTTTGCTGTGGGCACGATCAAGCGCAGCTGCGAGGAGACGCGTGATGTCTAAAGCCGTCGTGACGTCAAAGGGATCAGATTCAGCCAGCAGGCGCTCTTGCAGGCCAGCGCCTTCGGCCCATTCGGTAATGACGCCTACAAAAGTTTGTTCTTCGCCGGTGTCTTCTGCAACCAACTCACCAGCTTCGATGACATCAAGGATGGCGATTGCTTCCCGGTCGCCATTTGCAGCAACGGATAGGCAAGCTTTAACAACTGACGCGCAGCGTGGATCCGAAGCATCTAAGAGATAAACGGTCACCCAACGGTTTAGGACTTTGTCCAGTGCTCGCCACATGGGAGTGCCGACCGACGAAGCGATTTGCACATCAAGTGAGTAACGCTGTGCGAATGTGCGTCCCGAGTTACCCATACTTAAGAGATTATCGGCGCAATCGGCGTTTGAGAAATTCTTGAAGCGAGTCGAGTTCAGTTATTTTTAGTCGATTTGCAACGACGAGATATGTCGCGGCGAAAACAATTGCTTCCACAATTAGGTCTAGTAGTCCAAAGATAAAACCATTGCGCTGTAGTGCACTGAAAATCTCTCCGTGTGAAACCAATTGCAGAAACACAACATGCACTACAACGCCAGCGAGAGCGCCAAGCAACGAAGCAAAGCCCACCCGAACGAAGTGTCGAGTGATGTTTGTGTTCCGCGCTTCGTCATAACGTTTGCGTGCCCGCAACCACGTAACTACGGCAGTGATTGTGTAGGCAATTGAGTACGCAATAGCCAATGACACGACCTTCAAAGAGGTTGTTACCAGGCTAAAGAAAACAATGCCGATACTTAAATGCAAGACATTGAAACCGAGATTCAAATAGAACGGCGTCTTGGTATTCTCCTGTGCGTAATAACTGCGTAACAAGACATAGAAAACAGAAAATGCTGGCAGGCCCAGAGCAAAGGCAGAGGCAATGAGACCTACCGATGTGCCTTGCAATTCCGAAGAAGCACCGTGACCGTAGAGCAAGCGCCCTAATTGAGGACCGGCAATGAAAAGCAACATTGCGCCCGGCAAAATAAACGCGATGACAAGGCGTAGACCTTCGGTAAGGTCACGCCCGAACGAAACAAGATCACCGCTATGGGATTGCTTGCTTAGCCGGGGTAAGAGCGTCGTAATCAAGCTGACTGTGATGATGGAGTGCGGCAACATCATCATGAGTTGGCCCTTTTGATACGACGTGAATCCGATCTCAATGAGGCCTTGTTGCGAGGCGATGACATTGGCGTATGTGGTTAAGCGAGCGATTACAAGGAAGCTCAACTGATTGACTGCAACAAAACCCATCGTCCAAATTGCCAGGTCGCCGACTTTTCCAAGTCCGCTATTGCGCACTGAAAACTTTGGAGTAAACCAGTACCCACTCTTTTTCAGCGATGGTAATAAAACTGCGGCTTGCAAAATTACACCGAGTGTTGTGCCTGCACCAAGCAAAGTTAGTTGGGAGCTAGTAACAGATGCAGTTGTTGGCTGTCCCGTAGAAATCGATAGGAAAACAAGTGCTGTTGCGATGACCACGATGTTGTTAATGATTGGCGCAAACATGGGAACGACAAAAACACCACGAGAATTCAATACTTGCGAGATGACGGTATACATACCGTAGAAGAAAATTTGAGGTAAGCACCACAATGCAAAAACTGTTGCGACATTCAAATCTTGGACCGACCACTGTGATGTGGAGTACAAACGAATGAGAAGACTCGCGCCAATCATTGCAACGGCCACGATGCCAAGCAGAATGACACTTATAACAGTGAGAAGCTGATCGGTGAATCTCTTGCCATTGTCAGCATCATCGGCCATGTGGCGAATCAGGGATGGAATAAACACTGCGTTGATTGCACCACCAGCAATCAAAATGTAAATAATGTTCGGAATGCTGTTGGCCACCGAATATGTGTCCGAAAAGATACCGGTGCCGATTGCTGCAACCAGCACAATGTCGCGAACGACACCTGAAATGCGACTGATGAGTGTGCCCAGCGCCATGCCCGAGGTGTTACCCAGTGCTTTGCTCATGTGCAAGAAACCCGTCTTGTCCTATGGTGCTGGATTAATCAGCGTGTGATTTTCGAGTTCGTCGCCACACGTTGTTGCCAACGAGTAGAACGAGCGCGATGAGTGCTAACCACACCAGACTACGGGCGAATTGTTGATAAGCGGTGGAAGCAATCTCGATAGTGAGGCGGTCGCCGAATGTTTTTCCGGCTGAGTCGGAAAGCTGAACTTCGGCCAAAACGCTACTCGATGAGTTCAGTTGAATTGGAATTTGAACTGTCACTCGACTTCCGGGCTCGACAGTGACAATGTCACTTGGGTGAGCCGTTAATCGACTTGAACCTTGACCATCGACATTAACAATTACCTTCGCAGCCAGTTTTGTACTGTTGAAAACAGTGATGGGTAGGTCGGCACGAGTTCCTGGAATTGTGATGTGCTTTGAGCCTTCTAGATGAATGCCATTTAGTAATTCGTGAGTACCCAGCACATAGGTTCGGCCAAAATGTTTTGCCGCGACATTTGATTTCCAATTCTGGGAATACAGCTGGGCTGCTATCGAAGTCAGATTCACAACTTCAGGAATATCTCCAAAAACATTGTGAGCATTTGTTTGAGTCTTGAGGACTTCGCGCTCGACCTTACGCAAACTCGGATCAAATGAAACGAGTGTCGAAGAAGCTGGCACAGTTGTAACAGCATCGCGTTTCATCAAGTCTGAAAGCGAGACCACTGTGAATGCAGGATTTGTTGTCAGCGCCTCGTTAATTGCATTTAAGTTGTCTGGACTTGGATTCCACTGTGACGCAGACACGAGCAAGATAGAGCGGCTGACATTTGGCGACTCTGCTGTGACCATTGATAACTGAGAAGATAGACACCATGATGCTTCAAATGCAGATTTCATAACCAAACAATTTGAAATTGCTTCGTCATAAACCAATGCGCGTCCAGTTGGACGTGAGCCACTGGCATCAAGTGTTTCTAGCTTGTCGCCGGCAACATAGGTATTGCTAACGACCGGAACAATCTGCGAATCGATAGTTGCGCCATATGGTGCAATTTCAGTTTTGTCCGACTTTGGTAAATACACAACGGCATCAGTATGCGGTGTTAATTGGAGCGAACGTGTGATTGCTCGAGATTGATTACCGGCATTGAGTCGAGCCAGATTTGTTTGTGCATAGATGCTGGGGACACTGTTTAACGATTCGAGACGAGTAGCAACGGAACGAACTGATTGGTTGCTGGATGCGGCCAATAATTGTGTCGCGTATGGATCTAGCACGTAAGAAACTGACGAAAGTTGCGGCGTAACAAGATTCATTAATCGAAGCGATTCAGATTGGACCCGATTGCTAGAATCTGCGTTTGCTACCGGATGAACGTTGGTCGTCAAAGGAACGGCAAAAGTTACTCGGGTTGGTGAAAGTGTTTGGGTTGCGCCGAACCAACTGGTCGCGATGACATCACTGGAAGCGCCGCCTTGATTGCGCACGCCGATGGGGAAAACTCCCTGTTGGGATTGACCCCACAATTCGGTTGTGCTCAAGGTCAATTTCAGGCTTGTACTTGCACCAGCAGGGAGGTTTGAGATGAGGGCATGTGCACTTGTGCCAGTCAGACCACTTACTGTGTGGGTCTTGATTACCTCGGCAACGGCAGATCGAGTCGTGAACGGACGACCTGTGACGAGCTGGACATCATCCGAAATGGTCTCAGTGCCTATATTTTTCGCAGTTGCGGTCACAGCAACCTCGCTCATTGGGCCACCGTCAGCAGAATTACTGAGTTGGTTAATAGATATGCCGGTGATTGTCAGCCGTAGGTTTGTCGCGCTGGCATGAACCGGGCTAGTACCCAATGGCAGATACACGACCAAGGCAGTCATGGCTGGCACTAATAGTGTGCGCAACCTGGAACTCATCCCATAAGGATACTTGCGGATAAACGCAGCTAACGTTCTTACGCCTAGGCTAGAGCCCAGTATGAATGAGACCGCACATCCACAAGGCTTGGCATCACTTGTCGCCAGCGAAGCCTTTTTCGCCATGCCCGATGTGATGGAACTGGGAACGTTATTTGAGTCGGCCGGGCATGAAATCGCCATTGTTGGTGGACCTGTTCGCGATGTACTGCTCAATCGCAGTATTAATGATTTAGATTTCACAACCAGTGCAACACCAGACCAAATCATTGCGACTGTTGAACCATGGGCCGACACAGTGTGGGATGTTGGCATCGAATTTGGAACCGTTGGTGTGCGTAAAGGCGATTTCTTTGCGGAAATTACTACCTACCGCTCCGAAAGTTACGACGATCAAAGTCGTAAGCCACACGTTTCGTTCGGTACCTCACTTATAGATGACCTAGAACGTCGCGATTTCACGATCAACGCGATGGCAGTTCGCATCCCATCGGGTGAGTTTGTCGATCCATTTGGTGGCATCGATGATTTGATGCGCAAAGTTATTCGCACGCCACGAGTGGCTGAATTGTCATTCTCCGATGACCCATTACGCATGATGCGTGCGGCGCGGTTTGCAAGTCAACTGGAATTCACGCCCGTAGCCGATGTAATCATTGCAGCAACTGACATGGCCGAGCGCATTTCAATTGTTTCAGCTGAGCGAGTGCGCGATGAATTATCGAAACTGCTTTTGGGATCAAAGCCTCGACTAGGCCTTGAAATACTTGAAGGTACAAAAATTTCTGATTTGATTTTGCCCGAGCTCCCTGCGTTGCAACTCGAAATTGATGAGCACCATCGTCATAAAGATGTGTATGAACACAGTCTGATTGTGTTGGAGCAAGCCATTGACCTGGAAACTACACATGCTCCGCATTTGCAACCCGATCTAGTTCTTCGACTAGCTGCTTTGCTGCATGACATTGGTAAGCCAAAAACTCGACGATTTGAATCTGGTGGTGGAGTTAGTTTCCATCACCACGAAGTTGTGGGTGCCAAACTTGTTCGTAAGCGTTTAACAGCACTGCGCTATTCAAATGAAATCATTGACGATGTCAGCAAACTCATTGAATTACATTTGCGCTTTCACGGCTACGGCGACGGTAAATGGACGGATGCCGCAGTACGTCGATATGTGCGCGATGCGGGCGACCAACTAACACGACTACATAAACTCACGCGAGCAGATTGCACCACACGTAATCAACGCCGAGCAATGATGTTGGCCGCGACATACGATGACCTCGAAGATCGCATCAGTGTTTTATTGGAGCAAGAAGAACTTAACGCTATTCGTCCTGCCTTGGACGGCAATGAAATCATGCAGATTTTAGGAATCAAGCCAAGCCGAGAAGTTGGTGTGGCTTATGACTATTTGCTGAACAAGCGTTTAGATGAAGGCCCAATGGACCGAGAACGTGCAATTGAGTTGCTCCACGAATGGTGGGCATCGCGCAATTAACTGTGACGATTGCGATTGCGAAACAGAATGAAAGCACTCCA
>JALQVI010000209.1 GCA_023260395.1 Candidatus Nanopelagicales bacterium | reverse complement strand
AAGCCAGCGAAAATCAGCCGCTAAAACGCTCCATAATCAGTGTGGCGTTGGTACCGCCAAACCCGAAGCTATTGGACATCACACGATTGAGTTGCTTCTCTTTGGTCTGCAGCAAAATAGGCAGACCGGCAGCGTGCTCGTCGAGTTCGTCGATATGCGCAGAGGCGGCAACAAAATTGTTTTCCATCATCAGCAGGCAGTAGATTGCCTCATGAACACCAGCGGCGCCCAGACTGTGGCCAGAGAGCGACTTGGTTGAGCTGATATCCGGGCAGTTATCACCGAAAGTATTGCGAATAGCGCCCAGTTCAGCGATATCGCCAACCGGTGTGCTGGTGCCGTGGGTGTTGATGTAATCAATCGGGCCTGAGGCGGTTTCCATGGCCATCTTCATGCAGCGCTCGGCGCCCTCACCTGATGGTGAAACCATATCTTCGCCATCGGAGGTGGCACCGTAGCCAGTGATTTCGCAGAGGATATTGGCGCCCCGTGCCAGGGCG
>JALQVI010000208.1 GCA_023260395.1 Candidatus Nanopelagicales bacterium | reverse complement strand
CAAAAGGTAGGACGCAAATTCTGATTTGGTATGCCTAGGTGGCATGTTTACAATCAATCTTTTTATTTCACCTGTTGCAAGTTTATTAAATTTTTCTGCTATGTGCCTGTGGTGGGACCCCTCTACAAATTCTGGCCACACACATTTTACAAAAGATAAGAAGTCACTCTTTGCTTTTGATTGTATCTTTTTTTCAGTAAGCAAGAGCTGCATTTGTTTAAATGTTTTTCTTACGTCTGATGGGAGTTTGTTTATATCTACTTTATCTACATTCATAAAAAATTTTTAAAAAATTTTTTGCACCACTTTAATTCTTCAAAACGTTTTTACCAGCTAAAACTCTGTAAATCAAGCAATACAACCTAGAGTAGTGGGACCCCTTTTTGTTTTTTGGGGTATTGGTTTTTAAGAAGTTTTGTTTTTGTGATTGTGTGTGGTACCTCTATGCGCCCTGGCGCGTTAGCGCCAGGGCAAGAAAGGTTATGCCCAATTTTTTAGAGCA
>JALQVI010000207.1 GCA_023260395.1 Candidatus Nanopelagicales bacterium | reverse complement strand
TGACAGAAACTGAATATCTTGAAGCATTGAACAAAGCAACGAACGGTGGAGTTGTGAGGTCTGTATGGAACTAAAGATCATAGACAATGTTAAGGATGAGCCGACATTGGAGTCGGCTCAAGAGTTTGTTGGTGGTATGGTACAAGGAATAGAGTTTCCTAATGGTGACTATATGATCATGAACGAAGAGGGCAAACTTTTAGGTTTGCCAGTAAATGAAGAAGCAACTAAGTTGTGGCGTTCTACATTTACTAAAGATAAATATTTATTTGGATACGATGACTGGGTATCTGGTCCTGCTATCCTAATAAAGCATAAGGCACTCAAGCGTTGGGCGTCTTAGCCTTTCTGCCCTGGCGCTAACGCGCCAGGGGTCCCGAACCAATCTCAAATATACTTTTTAACTTAGACCCTATCCCCCTTTTTTGTAAAAAGGGGTCCCACTACTCTAGGTTGTATTGCTTGATTTAGACAGTTTTACCTGGTAAAAACATTTTCAACATCGTAA
>JALQVI010000206.1 GCA_023260395.1 Candidatus Nanopelagicales bacterium | reverse complement strand
TAGCGCGACGGCCATAGCCCCTCCCAGCGGAATGATTCGTCAATATGACCGCCGAAGGACGAGAAAAGTTCCCTGAGAGAGAGCGGGTGACGAGAATCGAACTCGCACAACCAGCTTGGAAGGCTGGGGCTCTACCATTGAGCTACACCCGCGTGAAGCGGCCTCATGCTACCGGCCGACTCGACCTGGGATGGCATCAGGAGGCCGCGAGGGCGGCGGGGGCGTAGCGAAGTCAACGAATGAACGAATCGACGAATGAACGAGACCGACGGGACCAACGAGAGCGGCACATGTGAGAAGTGACGCGACCTCGGTAGCTGAGTACCTTGACGAATTGCCCGACGATCGTCGTGGCGATCTCGAGGCAGTGCGCGCGTCGATGCTGGCGGCGATCCCGTCAGGTGTGGTCGAGGCCATGAATTGGGGAATGATTTCGTACGAGATTCCGCTGGAGCGATACCCCGATACCTATAACGGGCAGCCGTTGCTGTTCGCCGCGTTGGCCAACCAGAAG
>JALQVI010000205.1:260-516 GCA_023260395.1 Candidatus Nanopelagicales bacterium | reverse complement strand
TACTCTTCGATAGAGACGGGAGATCCATCGAAACCAATGACCTCGACCGAGTCAGGGGTAATGGCTACAACCTGGTTCTGCCCCACAGCAGCAGCACGCTTGGTGTATTCGACGAAGGCGGCAACGTCAGAGCCGAGGAAGTTTTCGCCGTCGCCCAAACCAATCACCAACGGTGAGTTGTGGCGAGCAGCAACGATGAGGTGAGGTGCGTCGGTGTGTACCGCAAGCAGGGTGAAAGCACCTTCGAGGCGGTTGA
>JALQVI010000205.1:0-250 GCA_023260395.1 Candidatus Nanopelagicales bacterium | reverse complement strand
GCAGGTCACCGACCTCGCGGTAGACGTCCCCGAGCAGAACAGCTGCCACAGCAGTGTCGGTCTCGGATTCGAACTCGTAGCCTTTGGCCAGGAGCTCGACCTTGATCTCAGCAAAGTTTTCAATGATGCCGTTGTGAATAAGGGCAAGCTTGCCCTCATCACCCAGGTGAGGGTGAGCGTTCACATCGGTGGGTCCACCGTGGGTGGCCCAGCGTGTGTGACCAATACCGGTGTGGCCAGGGGTAAGAGG
>JALQVI010000204.1 GCA_023260395.1 Candidatus Nanopelagicales bacterium | reverse complement strand
CTTTAATTCTTCTGTCTGCATGATAAAAAGAAGTTACATCAACACCAGCTATTGTGAATGATGTTGCACTTGCATAACTTGCAGTATAAGTGCCACTACCATCACCATATTCTACCCATTGTGAATCGTTATACCAATCTCTAGTATTTTTCATCAATGCTCTAATGGCATTGTTCAAATTACTAGGTAGCATCCCCTCATCTACATCAATAGTATTTAAAGATGTGTTGTTTGCTTGTGTAGTTGAGTAATCTTTAATATTTGTTGGCATATAACTCCTAATTCATAAACCAAGCAAAAGCTTTATCGCTTTCACTATTATTTTTATTAATTAAATTATTTACAGCTTCTTCCACTTGTCTTTGAAAGAACTCATGTGTTTCAATTGAATATCTTATGTTATCTATATCTACTTTATCACTCATTACCTAGATCCTCCTTGACTAGCAGTTAAGTCTATTCCTTGAGCATGAGTCCAAATACTTTCTGCTGGTATTTTGACATTTGCTCTAAAATATCTACCTGA
>JALQVI010000203.1 GCA_023260395.1 Candidatus Nanopelagicales bacterium | reverse complement strand
GGTGCAGGTCGCGACTTTGAAATCGATCATTACATCGAAGCAGTTGTAGTCCGTGAAGGCGATTCATGTCCGAAGTGCGATACAGCTGTTGTTATCGACCGTGCTATTGAAATTGGTCATATCTTCCAGCTTGGTCGCAAGTATGCAGATGCTCTCAACCTCACGGTTTTAGACCAGAACGGCAAGAGCCAGGTAGTAACAATGGGTTCTTACGGAATCGGTGTATCACGCGCTGTTGCCGCAATTGCCGAACAAACACACGACGAGATTGGTCTCTCATGGCCCGTATCTGTTGCTCCTGCAAAGGTGCACGTCGTTGTTGCAGGTAAGGATGATTCACTCTTTGAAGCGGGCGAGAAGTTAGCTGCCGATCTTGAAGGCCGTGGAATCTCTGTCATGCTCGATGATCGTCGCGGCACAAGCCCAGGCGTGAAGTTCAAGGATGCCGAATTGATTGGTATTCCAATGATCGTCGTCGTGGGTAAGGCGCTTGAAAACGGAAACGTCGAAGTACGTGTCCGCAAGA
>JALQVI010000202.1 GCA_023260395.1 Candidatus Nanopelagicales bacterium | reverse complement strand
AACCGAGGCTCTTGAAACACCAATAGATGTAGTTGTAGAAACTAGGCAAGATTGGCAAGGCAATGACTATAAAAGAAAAATAATAAAAGAGGTTGACAATAATCCTAATCCATGAGAATATAGGACATGATTAAAACAGAAAGAAAAACATTCGAAAGAAAAAATAGATTCACAGGTGAATCTATTATGTTAACTCAAAAAGAATCTATCATTCATGACAGATTATTTCTTAATGAATTGATGGCAACTCTAGAAGATAAGCAAGCAGGTTTTGATGGTGCTTCTAAACTATGGGATAAGGTGCGAGCCGACATTGATTGGTTTAGACAACACAATGCCAAAGCTTACATGGTCTTACTAGATTAATAATAAACACTGAATGTGTGGGCGCGACTCAAGTGTCGCCCACACACCCTAGGTCAGGGATCCTAATCAAATCTCAATTACAGGTTGTATCGCGACCCCCATCCCCCCTTTTTGCAAAAAGGGGTCCCACTACTCTAGGTTGTATTGCAAGTTTTAGACATTTG
>JALQVI010000201.1 GCA_023260395.1 Candidatus Nanopelagicales bacterium | reverse complement strand
CATCGTTATTCGTCCCGCCCGCACCAAAGACGTGCGCGCCGTGCGCGAACTCATTGATCGCTATTCACCAGATGGTCGATTGCTATCCAAGAACACCGTGACGATTTATGAAGATGTTCAAGAGTTCGTTGTTGCTGAACTCGATGGCCAGGTCGTTGGTTGTGGCGCGCTCCATGTGATGTGGGAAGACCTGGGCGAAGTTCGAACCGTTGCGGTACTGCCAGAAGTTAAGGGCCAGGGCATCGGCGGCCAAATCCTTGGCGCACTGATCAATCGTGCTCACGACTTGGGTCTTAGCCGAGTATTTTGCCTGACATTCGAAACGGGCTTCTTTGGCCACTACGGTTTTGAGCCGATCGAAGAAGCGCCCGTTGATCCCGCGATCTATGCGCAGTTGCTGCAATCAGGTGACGAAGGTGTGGCCGAATTCCTTGATCTAGAGCGCGTAAAGCCCAACACTTTGGGCAATACCCGCATGCTGAAGCACCTCTAGAAATCATCGGTTTCTTTGGCACAACGCGCGTACCCTAAAAT
>JALQVI010000200.1 GCA_023260395.1 Candidatus Nanopelagicales bacterium | reverse complement strand
GGTTTGCAAGGTTACGACACATCCACTCGATTGAATCTGCATAAACATTAGGTGTTGCCATCTCAACCGTTGCAGGCAGATTCATGATTGTCTTCCACTGCGGGGTTGGCTTCCAGATTGCATTAACAGCGTTACAGACCTCAACAGCAAACTCGAGCTCTGTACCTGTATATGACTCTGGTGAGTATTCAAAAGAGATCTTTGTTTCAGGAACTGTCGCCATTAAATCAAGGCACAACTGCGCACCATCGGTTGCAATCTTCTTAATGCCCTCTTTATCGAGGCCGAAGACAACACGACGCTGCAAAGTAGAAGTTGAGTTATAAAGGTGGATGATCGCCTGCTTCGAACCTGCAATCGCCTCATAGGTGCGACGAATAAGCGGTTCACGAGCCTGAGTTAACACCTGAATGATTACATCATCAGGGATTAAATCTTCATCAATAATCTTGCGAACAAAATCAAAGTCCGTTTGAGATGCAGAAGGGAAACCCACTTCAATCTCTTTGTAACCCATCGCAACGAGCAACTTAAAC
>JALQVI010000001.1 GCA_023260395.1 Candidatus Nanopelagicales bacterium | reverse complement strand
CATCCCACCAACCAGCGATGATGACAAGAGGCACCAAGATTGTCGCCATTGCAATCAAAAGACCAGCGATGCCGTCGATACCTAGGCTCCACGAAATTCCAAAAGCTGGAATCCAGTCGTGTTTTTCAACAAACTGAATGCCACCTGAGCTATCGAGGCTAAGCGCCAAACGGATCGCATCAACGGCGGTGATTACCGAAACAACTAATGCAAGTTGCTTGGCTAATGTTTCTTTGCCTTCTGGCAAAAGGAAAACAGCGATTGCCCCAATAAGTGGGATCAACATCAATGTAGTTAACTGCATGACTAGAGCCTCACTAAGAAGAGAACGAATGCAATCAACGCAGCTCCAGCGAGCATGGTGATTGCATAGGTGCGGGTGTAGCCGTTTTGAAGTTTGCGACCTTGTGCCGAAAGACCAGCAATCAAGCCAGCAAGAGCGTTGATGAAGCCATCGATGCCCTTTGAATCAAACCAAACGAGTGCGCGGGTGAGATGCAAACCAGGACGCATAAAGACTGCTTCGTTGATTGCATCACCGTAAGCATCATTGCGAGCTGCGCGAGTTAGCAAGCTAACTTCGGCTGGAGCAACGACAGGTACTGGGCGACGACCGTAAGTAATCCATGCATAACTCGCACCCGCTGTAACAACGGCAATTGTGATTGGAATCAATACAGCGTTTGAAATGCTGTGTTCAGATTCGCCATGACCAACAACAGGCTCAAGCCAAGAATCAATGTTGCCAAGGAACTTCAAGCCAAGACCACCGAATACAGAACCGACTGCCAAAACCATCATTGGCGCGGTCATCACGAGCGGTGATTCGTGCGGGTGAACATCCTTTTCCCAACGAGCTTCGCCAAAGAATGTCATTGCCATCATGCGAGTCATGTAGAACGCGGTCACACCGGCACCGAGTAAAGTTGCAAGACCGATGATCGTGTTCTGGCCAAATGCTGCGTGAATGATTTCGTCCTTGGACCAGAAACCTGCAAATGGTGGGACACCAATAATTGCTAAAAAGCCAAGGCCGAATGTCACATAAGTGACCTTCATAGCATTGCGCAATGCACCGTAGTGACGCATGTTCACATCGTCATGCATTCCGTGCATAACTGAACCGGCACCAAGGAACAGACCAGCCTTAAACAAACCATGTGTCAAAAGGTGGAAGATAGCAAAGGCATAACCAACTGGGCCAAGACCAGCAGCAAGAATCATGTAACCAATCTGGCTCATTGTTGAACCAGCAAGACCCTTCTTGATGTCGTCCTTTGCAGTACCGATGAAAGCACCGAGTAGCAATGTAATTGCACCGATGACTACAACTGCGGTACGCGCTGTTTCAGACAAATCGAAAATTGCATGCGCGCGAACAATCAAGTACACGCCAGCTGTAACCATGGTCGCAGCGTGGATGAGAGCCGACACAGGTGTCGGGCCTTCCATGGCATCGAGCAACCAAGACTGAAGGGGGAACTGCGCACTCTTGCCGCAAGCAGCGAGAAGCAGTGCGAAACCAATGAGCTTGAGCGAGGTTGCATCTGCCTTGTCAGCTGCGGCTGCAACACCATTGAAAGTGACTGTTCCAAACGTTACGAACATCAACATGACGGCGATGGATAGGCCGACGTCACCAACACGGTTAACAACAAACGCCTTCTTACCTGCAACAGCTGCCGATGGCTTGTGCTGCCAGAAGCTGATTAGCAAGTACGAGGCAAGGCCTACGCCTTCCCAACCGACATAAAGCAGGAAGTAGTTGTTCGCCAGAACCAAAAGAAGCATTGCTGCTACGAAGAGATTCAGGTAGGCAAAGAACTTACGACGATTTTCATCGTGTGACATGTACCCAATTGAGTAGATGTGAATCAATGTACCGACGCCAGTAATCAACAGCACAAAGGCGATTGATAGCTGGTCGATATGAAGTCCAAATGGGACCTGGAACGAACCAACAGCGATCCAATCAAACAACTTATTTTCAACAGCGCGCTCTTCAGCCGAACGACCGAGCATTGAAACAAAGTTGGCAACGCCTACGAAGAACGCCGAGGCCGACATCGCAACAGCGAAGTAGTGTCCCCATGAGTTCGTACGACGACCCCCGAGAAGGAGCACGGTTGCGCCAAATAGCGGCAACCCGATTAGTGCGGCAATCATATTCCCTCTAGTACTTCAGAAGATTAGCTTCGTCGATAGAAGCAGATCGGCGGCTACGGAAGATGGTCACGATGATGGCAAGACCAACTACAACTTCGGCGGCCGCTACGACCATGACGAAGAATGCAGCGACTTGACCATCAAGTGTGCCGGTGGTGCGTGCAGCTGTTGCAAATGCAAGGTTTGCTGCATTGAGCATCATTTCAACACTCATAAAAACGATGATTGCGTTACGACGAAGAACCACGCCGAAGGCACCAATTGTGAAAAGGATTCCAGCAAGGATCAGGTAGTTATTCGGATTCACGAGGTCACTTCCTTTGATGCGTCATCGTTCTGGGCCGTCTCACGGAATTGCTGTGGCAAAGATGCCTGGGATGGAGAACCATCAGGCAAAAGTGCCGGCGTATCGACAGCGTTGTGACGAGCAAGTACGCCTGGGTTAGGCAGCGGAGTTACCTGGCTCGTGTGCGTGCGTTCGCGTGACAATTCAATTTGGGTCTTGCGTGGTGTCCAACGTTCGCGGTGGGCAAGAACC
Organism: Candidatus Nanopelagicales bacterium; assembly: GCA_023260395.1. Classification (GTDB taxonomy): domain Bacteria; phylum Actinomycetota; class Actinomycetes; order S36-B12; family UBA5976; genus UBA5976. The sequence continues at coordinate 66,085 of JALQVI010000001.1, read as the reverse complement.
ATCGCACCAAGGGCTGCAGTAATCAACAGCGCTGAGGTGACTTCAAATGCCAATAGGTAGCGATTGAAGATCAGGTGTGCGATGCCTTGAATGTTGCCGCCGTAATCACCATTGGCTACATCGAGACCGTTGTTGCGAAGCGCAACCGTTGATGCAATTGCAGAAAGTAGTAAGCCACCAAATGCAAGACCAAAGAAAGTTGCAAGTAGTCGTTGACCCTTGAGCGTTTCAATAAGTGAGTCTGATGAATCAACACCCACAATCATGAGAACGAAAAGGAACAACATCATGACTGCACCTGTGTAAACGACAATCTGTGTCGTTGCAAGGAATGGTGCTTGAAGCGTGAAGTACAAAACTGCGAGATTGACCATCGCGAAAGCTACCCACAACGCACTGTGAACTGCCTTACGAGAAACGATCATTCCCAACGCACCAACCACAGCAAAGATAGCTGTGATCCAGAAAACTACGGATTCGCCGTTCATGCGTCACCTGCGCTCTTGATGCTGCCGAGGTAGTAATCGGTTTCACTTGATCCTTCAGCCATTGCATGCGGTGGCTCGATCATTCCGCCAAGTAGCGGAGCCAAGAGATCTTCCTTGGTATAGATCAAACTTTCGCGAGTGCGATCAGCAAGTTCGTATTCGTTGGTCATCGTGAGAGCACGTGTTGGACATGCTTCGATGCACAGACCACACAAGATGCAACGTAAGTAGTTGATCTGGTAGACGCGACCGTAACGTTCGCCTGGTGAGAAGCGCTCTTCTTCGGTGTTGTCTGCGCCTTCAACCAGAATTGCATCTGCTGGACATGCCCATGCACACAACTCACAGCCAACGCACTTTTCCAAACCATCAGGGTGACGGTTGAGTTGGTGGCGACCATGGAAGCGCGGCTGTGGTGGAAACTTGTCGCGTTCTTCTGGGTACTGTTCCGTGGTCACCTTTTTGAACATGGAACTAAACGTGACCCAGAAGCCACGAATAATTTGCGGGACTTCAGCCATTACTGCTCCTCCCCTGTTACTGGCGAACTTGCCAGTGTTACTGGGATACGTCGTGATGCTTGTGGCGTTTGACCTGGCATTGGAGGCACAGGGAAACCGCCGGCGAATGGATCGAATTCTGTTGATGCTTCGAGTTCTTCGCGAGCTTGCTCGATGTCAGCACGCTTTTGTGCGCGAAGTTCAAAGATGTAAGAAATACCAACACCAATGACTAACAAAATTGCTGCGACGATGAGCAACGTGCGAGTTGGTACTGATTCATCGGACTTCAATTGACGGGCAGCGCCAACGATCATGATCCACACCAAGGAAACAGGGATCAAAACCTTCCAGCCGAACTTCATGAACTGGTCGTAGCGCATACGTGGAAGAGTTCCACGCAGCCAAATGAATACGAAGAGGAATACAAAGACCTTGGCGAAGAACCACAACATTGGCCACCAGCCAGTGTTTGCCGAAGCCCACATCGAGATTGGGTACGGCGCACGCCATCCACCGAGGAACAATGTCGTTGCCATCGCCGAAACGGTCACCATGTTGACGTATTCAGCAAGGAAGAACAGTGCGAACTTGAGTGACGAGTACTCGGTGTGGAAACCACCAACGAGTTCGCCTTCGGCTTCTGGAAGGTCGAAAGGTGCACGGTTCGTTTCGCCAACCATCGCGATTGTGTAAATCACGAATGATGGCAACAGCAACACGATGTACCAGAGGTGTTCTTGGCCGGCAACGATCTGTGAAGTCGACATTGATTGCGCGTACATAAATACTGCAACGAATGAAAGACCCATTGCGATTTCGTAGCTGATCATCTGGGCGCTGGAACGCAGACCACCAAGAAGTGGGTAGGTCGAGCCAGAAGCCCAACCAGCAAGCACGATGCCGTAAATACCAATTGATGCAATCGCCAAAACATAAAGCACAGAGACTGGGAAGTCAGTGAGCTGCAACGGGGTGACGTGACCAAAGATTGAAACCTCTGGACCAAGTGGGATTACTGCGAAAGTAAGGAATGCAGTTGTCGCCGAAATTACTGGGGCAATGCAGTAGACCGCGATGTGCACGCCTTTAGGAATGATCTCTTCTTTAAGCGCGAGCTTGATGCCATCCATCAAAGACTGCAGCAAACCGAATGGACCAACGCGGTTAGGACCGATACGCATCTGCATACGACCAACGACGCGACGTTCTGCCCAAATGGTCAGCAGTGTCATCAACACCATGATTGCGAAGATGCCAACTACCTTGAGCAAAATGACACCGATTGGGTCATTGCCAAAGATTGCTAGGTCACCTTGTGCATCTGCGTAGATGTTCATGCGGCACCTCCCGAAACGTTTACAACACATCCGCTTGGAAGGTTCAGTGCTGCGCCTTCGCTGTTAGTTGGAATCCATACAACGCCATCGACCATTCCTGGCGTTTCGATGACAGGTGCAGTTGCTTTGTTGCCACAGCATTCGACGGTTGCTTGGCTGCCGTCAGTCAGATTCAAGCTGCGAGCAGTTGCTGGGCTGACGCGGATGACTGCAACGCGAGCGGTTGCTGCCAGGTACGGTTCGCCTTCTTGCAACGAGCCCTTGTCGAGCAGGTGCTTCCAGGTAGAAAGTACTGCTTGACCAGCACCAACTGATGCGTTGTATGAACCAGCGACGAGCTCTGGCTTTGCAGCCGATGCCCAAAAGTTTGTGTCACTTAGTTCACTGCCAAGTTCGCGAGCAAGTTCTTCGAGAACTGCTGCGTCGCTAAGCGCACCTGCGGTTGGGATTGCAACGTTGAACGAACGATCGCGACCTTCCCAGTTGCGGAATGTGCCCGACTTTTCAGTAACAACAGAAACTGGCAATACAACATCGGCGCGCTCGGTTACATCGGTGTGACGTGTTTCGAGCGAGACCACGAATTCTGCATTGTCGATTGCTGCAACAAGGTTGCCGTCAACATCGCTTGCCGAAACGCCGCCAATGAGCAGACCCTTAACGGCCTTGCCAGCTTCGGCCAAAATAGCGCCGGTGTCGCGACCATTGATTGGCAGCAAACCTGCATCAACAGCACCGCGGTCGCCTGCGCGACGTGGAATCCATGCAAGACGAGCGCCAGTTGAAGCAGCAAGATCAGCAGCAGCCTTGAGTGCGCCAGGTGAAGTTGCAGCACGTTCACCAACAAGGATGATCGAACCGGCGGCCTTCACGTGGTCGGCAGCACCTGCGATTGCAGCAGCAGCTTCGAGGGGACCAGCTGCAATGAGCGTGCCCTTCATCTTGGCAAGACCTGCAGTCATGTACGGAGCAACTGAGAACACCTTGGTGCGGTTCTGCAATGCAGCCTTGCGAAGACGCAAGAACACGATTGGAGATTCATCTTCTGGATCGAAATCAACCAAGAGAACAGAAGGTGCAACTTCGAGGTCACCATAAGTAACGTCGATTGGCTTGCCTGCAACGTGTGTTGCAAGGAATGCAGTTTCTTCGTTGCTCAGTGCGCGAGCACGGAAATCAACATCGTTAGTTCCAAGAACTTCACGAGCGAATGATGCATAAGCCTTGGCGTCTTCGACAGTTACGCGGCCACCAGTGAGAACGCCAGTTGCTGCGCCGGACTTCTTGAGACCTGCAGCTGCGACGCGAAGTGCTTCTGGCCAAGATGCAGCAACGAGGTTGCCGTCTTCGTCGCGAACGAGTGGAGTCGTAAGACGACCTTCGGAAAGATACGGGAACGCAAAGCGACCCTTGTCGCAGTTCCACTCTTCGTTAACTTCAGGTGCGTCCCAAGCAAGACGACGCATGACTGAACTACGACGAACATCGGTACGAATCGCACAACCACTTGCACAGTGTTCACACGCACTTGGCGATGACACCAAATCGAATGGACGAGAGCGGAAGCGGTACTTAGCAGAAGTCAACGCACCAACCGGACAGATTTGGATGGTGTTACCCGAGAAGTACGAATCAAACGGCTGATCTTCTGAAGTTCCAACCTGCTGCTTTGCACCACGTTCAAGCAATGCAATGAACTGGTCACCAGCAATTTGTTCGGCGAAGCGAGTACAACGAGCACACGAAACACAACGCTCGCGGTCAAGCAGTACCTGTGCGCTGACGTTGATTGGCTTGGGGAATGTGCGCTTGGTTCCGTTGAAGCGGGTTTCCGAACGACCATTTGCCATTGCCTGGTTTTGCAGCGGGCACTCGCCACCCTTGTCGCAGACTGGGCAATCAAGTGGGTGGTTGATGAGCAAGAATTCCATCACACCGGCTTGAGCTTTTTCAGCCATTTCGCTGGTGTGCTGTGTCTTAACAACCATGCCGTCGGCAACTGGAATCGCACAAGCAGGTTGCGGCTTTCCTTGACCTTCGATCTCCACCAAGCAAGCACGGCAAGCGGCGACTGGTGAAAGAAGTGGATGATCACAGAAACGTGGAATCGCAGTTCCAAGCATTTCAGCGACACGAATGATCAGCGTGCCAGCAGGAACTTCTACTGCAACGCCGTCAACTGTGACGGTAACGGTTTGCGTTGTGACGGTCATCGTGTAGCTCCTGCGAATACCGTGGCTGCAAATGGATCGAATGAATCATTCGCAGGGGTCGATGTTGCTGTAACAAATTCGTCGCGGAAGTGCTTGATTGCTGCAGGGAACGGTGTCGAAGCAGCATCGCCAAGTGCACAGAATGAACGGCCTGAAATCTGGGCGCACAGTTCGACAATCTTGTCGAGATCCGATTCTTGACCCTCGCCGTTTTCGAGACGATGCAACAAGTCGCTGATCCAGTACGTACCTTCACGACATGGTGTGCACTTGCCACATGATTCGTGCTTGTAGAAGGCAAGCCATCCGGCAACAGCGCGAACAACCGAAGTGCTGTCATCAAAGACCATCGGCGTACCGGTGCCAAGCATGGAACCAGCAGCAGCGATGTCTTCGTATGTCATCGGAGTATCGAGCAAGTCTGGGGTCAACATTGGAACCGAAGATCCACCTGGGAGCCAGAACTTAATTTCATGACCATCACGAACGCCACCTGCGTGCTCAATGAGCTCGCGTGCGGTAATACCAAGTGGCGCTTCGTAGATGCCAGGGTTCTTGACGTGACCTGAAACAGCGAACAACTTAAAGCCAGGTGACTTTTCGGTACCGAATGAACGGAACCACTCAACGCCGTTGTTCACGATGTAAGGAATGTTGGCGATTGTCTCAACGTTGTTTACACACGATGGTGATGCGTAGAGACCAGCAACAGCTGGGAACGGTGGCTTCAAACGTGGCTGACCGCGACGGCCTTCGAGTGAATCAAGAAGGGCAGTTTCTTCACCACAGATGTAAGCGCCGGCGCCTGCGTGCAAAACAATCTCGAGATCAAAACCTGAACCCATAATGTTTTTGCCAAGGTAACCAGCGGTGTATGCCTCGCGGATTGCAGCATTCACTCGACGGAATACGTGAGGAACTTCGCCACGCAGGTAAATGAATGCATGGTTACAACGCATTGCATAGGCAGCGATGATCATGCCTTCGATAAGTGCATGTGGGTTTGCAAGCATCAATGGGATGTCCTTGCAAGCACCTGGCTCTGATTCGTCGGCGTTGACTACGAGGTAGTGCGGCTTGCCATCGTTTTGCGGAACGAATGACCACTTCATGCCGGTTGGGAAGCCTGCGCCACCACGGCCGCGAAGTCCGGAATCTTTGACCGTGTTGATGATGTCATCTGGGCCAGTTGCGAATGCCTTTTTGAAAGCTGTGTATCCGCCATGGCGCATGTAGCCACCGATGGTGAACGAATCTGCTTCGTCCCAGTGAGCGGAAAGTACGGGAGTTAGAGTCACTTCTTTACCTCCGGTGCGGACTGACCAAGTTCTTTAGCGCGCTTTAGGCCAGCAAGCATGGATTCGTCAGCGTTGCCGCCTTCGCCTGCAAGACCATCGTCGAAGCCAGCCAGTGTGAGTTCATTTTCTTTGAAGGTACGGATGCGTGGACCGCGTGTGCTCTTCACTTCTTCGCCACGACGCAACTTTTCAACTGCATCAATCGCTGACTCAGGTGTCATGTTGTCGAGGAATTCCCAGTTCGCAGTCATGACAGGTGCATGCGTGCAAGCTGCCTGGCATTCAATGCGCTCGAGTGAGATCTTGCCGTCTTCGGTTACTTCATCGTTTCCGATGCCAAGACGTTCGCACAGTGTTGACCAAATTGTGTCGCCACCGAGGATGCCACAACCTGGGTTGATGCAAACACCGATGTGGTACTCGCCGACTGGCTTGCGGTGGTACATCGTGTAGAACGTTGCAACAGCTGCAACGTCGGCAGTTGTGAGCGCGAGTTCTTCGGCGCAGAATGCAATGCCGTCAGCACTGACGTAACCTTCTTCGCTCTGCACGAGATGCAGCATTGGAAGTAGTGCGGAACGTGACTGTGGATAGCGCGAAATAATGTCGCGCGCCTTTTCACGTGTCTGTTCTGAGAATGACATCTATCGATCCACTCCGCCCATTACTGGGTCAATCGAAGCGACAGCGGCGATCACGTCTGCGATTTGGCCGCCTTCGCACATTGCTGCGGTTGCTTGAAGATTTGTAAATGATGGGTCGCGGTAGTGCACGCGATATGGACGAGTTCCACCATCGGAAACGATGTGCACGCCGAGTTCGCCACGAGGTGATTCGATTGCGCTGTACACCTGTCCGGCAGGAACGTTGAAGCCTTCGGTCACGAGCTTGAAGTGGTGAATCAACGCTTCCATTGATTCGCCCATGATGTGGCGGATGTGCTGGAGCGAGTTGCCCTGGCCATCGGAACCGATTGATAGCTGTGAAGGCCACGCAATCTTCTTGTCTTCGACCATGACTGGACCTGGCTGCAAACGATCGAGGCACTGTTCAACAATGTTGAGTGACTGTTCCATTTCAGCAAGACGGATCAAGAAGCGACCGTATGCATCAGAAGTGTTCTGGGTGCAAACCTCGAACTCGTAGTTTTCGTAACCTGAGTATGGGTTGGACTTACGAAGGTCATGTGGCAAACCTGTTGCGCGAAGCACTGGACCAGTAATGCCCAACGCCATACAGCCAGCCAAATCCAAGTAGCCAATGTCCTTGGTGCGACCCATCCAAATTGAGTTGTCGACCAACATATCGCTGGTGTCCTTGAGGCGACGCGGCAATGCCATGACAGCCTCGCGAATCTTTGCTTCAGCATCAGCTGGAAGATCCTGCGCAACACCACCTGGGCGGATGTAGGCGCTGTTCATGCGAAGACCGGTGACGAGTTCGAACAAGTCAAGAATTGTTTCGCGCTCGCGGAAACCAAAGATCATTGCGGTCAATGCACCGAGTTCCATGCCGCCGGTTGCAAGCGCAACTAGGTGCGAGGAAATGCGGTTGAGTTCCATCATCATCACGCGGATGACTTGCGCGCGTTCTGGAATTTGCTCGGTGATTCCGAGAAGTTTTTCTAGACCGAGGCAATAAGCAGCTTCGTTAAAAAACGGCGAAAGGTAGTCCATGCGCGTTACGTACGTAACGCCCTGCGTCCAAGAACGGTATTCCATGTTCTTTTCGATACCGGTGTGAAGGTAGCCAATGCCTGCACGAGCTTCGGTAACGGTTTCGCCTTCGAGTTCAAGGATCAGACGAAGTACACCGTGAGTCGATGGGTGCTGTGGACCCATGTTCACTGTGATGCGCTCTTGCTCGCCTTCGGCAAGACCTGGGATGGTGTCCCAGTCCTGACCCTGGACTGTGTACACGCGACCAGTTGTGGTCTCGTATGTATCTGCGTATGTATCAGTCATTAGTTGTATGACCTCCGCTCATCAGGAGCAGGGACAGTTGCACCCTTGTATTCGACAGGCACGCCGCCGAGTGGGTAGTCCTTGCGCTGGGGGTGACCCTGCCAATCGTCTGGCATCAGGATTCGGGTCAAGTGTGGGTGGGATTCGAAAACAATTCCGAAGAAGTCGAATGTTTCGCGCTCGTGCCAATCATTTGTTGGATAAACCGAGACGATTGATGGAACGCGAGGATCTGAATCCGGAACGGATACTTCAACGCGAATCACGCGATTGTGCGTGATTGAACGGAAGTGGTAAACCGCATGAAGTTCTTTATTTGTGTGATTCGGGTAGTGAACGCCACTAACGCCGAGGCACAATTCGAAACGAAGACCAGGTTCGTCACGCAATGCGCGCACAAATGCAACAAGCTCGTCGCGGTTAACGTGGAAAGTAATTTCACCGTCGGCGACGACAACTTTTTCAACGGCCTTTTCAGGTGTGGTGCCAAAGTCAACGAGTGCGGCTTGAAGTTCATCTGCAACGATGTCGAAGTAGCCACCGTAAGGGCGTTCGGATGCTGCCGGAATAGGAACGACTGAAACAAGTCCACCGAAGCCTGAGGTGTCACCGGAACCTGATGCGCCGAACATACCTTCACGAACTGTGGTTACTTCCAGAAGTGGTTGACCGGCTGGAACGACGTCTTCGCTCATCGCATGAGTCCCTTCTGTGCATGAGTTGGAACTGCCGCAAGAGCATCTTGTTCAAGCTGGATAATTTCGCGCTTGCGATTTGAACCCAATGGGGTTTCATCGATCTTGTCGTGCAATTTCAAAAGTGCATCGATCAACATTTCAGGACGTGGTGGGCAACCTGGCAAGTACATATCGACAGGAACGATGTGGTCAACACCTTGAACTACTGCGTAGTTGTTGAACATACCGCCAGAAGATGCACATGCACCCATGGCAAGAACCCACTTTGGTCCAGGCATTTGATCGTAAATCTGTCGAACAACTGGCGCCATTTTCTGGCTCACACGACCGGCAACAATCATGAGGTCAGCCTGACGTGGCGAAGCGCGGAACACTTCCATGCCAAAGCGAGCGAGGTCGTAACGACCGGCACCCGAGGCCATCATTTCGATAGCGCAGCAAGCAAGACCGAACGTCGCTGGCCACAGCGAGTTCTTTCGCGCATAGCCCGCTAGACCTTCGACTGTTGTTAGCAGAACGCCACTAGGAAGTTTTTCTTCAAGACCCATTTTTCGTTGTCCCTAATTCCTTAGTCCCACTCAAGTCCACCGCGGCGCCACACGAATGCGTACGCTGCGAAAACTGTGAGCATGAAGATGATCATTTCAACGAGGCCGAATAGGCCAAGTGCATCAAAGGTCACTGCCCATGGGTACATGAACACGATTTCGATGTCGAAAATGATGAAGAGCATTGCCGTCAGGTAGTACTTCACCGGGAAGCGTCCACCATCGGTTGCATGAGGTGTTGGCTGGATGCCACATTCGTAAGGCTCAAGCTTTGCTCGGTTGTAGCGCTTCGGGCCCGTGATGGAGGCAATCGCAACTGAGAAAGCTGCAAATCCGAACGCAAGTAATCCCAAGAAAAGGATCGGGAAGTAAACGTGCCCCTGACCCATGTGTGCCACCTCTCGCTAACCAGTTGCCGTTAAAGAATTTCCTCTTTTAGGCGCCGGCTTGATGTTGCATTTTCTGCGCTAGATCCGCGGTGATCTGCAAACCAATCCTAGAGCCCAAAACCTCTTGTAAATTCAGGGCTTTGTGCATTTGTGAAAGTTTTCACTAATGCGATTGCAGTCTACTAAAGCCCTGGAAGTAACTGCAGGGTGCGAAATGCTACTTTTCAGCTTTTATAGCCCGATGTAGGGCCACAATGCCACCGGTTAAATCGCGCCACTCGCAGGCGTCCCATCCAGCCTGCATAATCAGAGCCAAAAGTGCCTCCTGATCAGGCCATTCGCGAATAGAATCGGCCAAATATACGTAAGCCTCGGGGTCGCTAGAGACCTTTGTAGCCACAGCAGGCAGGGCTTTCATCAGATATTCCATGTAAACCTTGCGAAATGGAGCCCAGGTTGGGTGGCTAAATTCGCAAATAACCATGCGGCCACCGGGTTTTGTGACCCGATAGAGCTCAGAAAGCGCCTTTAGCGTGTCATGAACGTTACGCAGCCCAAATGACATGGTGACAGCGTCAAATTCGTTGTCTTTAAAGGGTAAATTGAGCGCATCGCCCTGGACAAAGGTCAAAAATGGGTACTGCTTGCGACCCACTTCAATCATTCCGGGGCTGAAATCGCAGGCAACGGCGTCAGCGCCGATTTTGTGGAATGGAACGGTGCTCGTTCCGGTTCCCGCGGCCAAATCCAAGATTCGCTCGCCTGGCTTGGGGTCAACAGCAGCAACTACGGCTTTTCGCCAGGACTTAGTACGTCCCATCGACAACACGTCATTGGTGATGTCGTATTTTGCAGCGACCTTGTCAAACATGGCCGCGACTTCTTCAGGCTGCTTATTGAGGTCAGGTCGAGTCACCTCTCTAGTGTGCCACTGAATCGAATCTCTAGCCCAATTAGGTGACGATACGTAACTGTGCCAAAACGAGGCGCCATATGTCGTTGATAACTGCGAGCTGTTCTTGAACATCACGAACGTGAACGCCATCACTAATGTTCTTTAACATCACGTTGGCAGCTGTTGGAGTTCGTCCAATGTCACCAACAAACATTTGCTTCCAGGTGGATTCTTCAAGCGACATCATCTGTCGAGTTTCGTTAATCGCCTGTGCAATGTGCTCGTTGCGAGCAGCAAGTAACTGGCAATAGTCAGCACGCTGATCAAACACACCCTGCATAAAAACAACTACGTTCATAATGAGCCAACTCGTTAACGCAGCAGTAATCGTAATTCCTAGCGGCAAGGGTGCTTTCAAAATAAAACGTGTAATAAAAAGTGAAAGCCAAACATTGACAGTGGTCGCGACAATTTCAAAAACAACAATTCGAGCCCATAATTCCCAATGACGAATTCTTGGAATAATGACGCGGCGATTGAAATACAAGATCATCAACATGACAGCAGCCATGCCCAATGTGGAGATGAAGGGCGGGCTGCTTGACTCGTGGTACTGCGCATAGGCAAATGAGAAGAAGAACGCTGTCGCGCTTGCAGTCCAAGGGGAAATGCCACGCACACGCGTAATGCGATCGAGGATTACCACCATAGAAAACGGAGTCGGAATAGGTGGAATCGAATAGCGTTGCGCAATTTCACCTTGAGGCATTGCTTTAATGGCTTGACTCGCATGATGTACCGAGGCTTGTAATTGCGCGACGAGTGACTCATATTTCGACATCACATCTTTATTGTTCAGTAGTGCATCGAGCAATTGCCTGGCACTAGAAACTTCAAGTGCCAATTCACGTTCGCCATATGAACGTTGCTCGGAATACACCATTGAAAGTTGTTCAAGTTCTTTGGAAAGTTCATCACCATCAGCACGGAGTTTGCGGAGTCGAGTTTTCGATTCTTCACGGGTGTTCATCACCCAAGCGGTTCCAGCAAATACCGGTAAATTCACAATGAGGTTTGAACGAAACCGCCACACTAACAAATCCTGTGAAATTTCCTGAGTACGCCATAAAAGCTTCTCGGCCACATACGCGCGCACGAAACACAGAACTACGTAACTGATAATGACGAAAACAACTCGGCCATTAAAAGGCGCAATGCGAGAAAAAATCATTCCAGAAATTACATAGACGAAAAGTGCACAGACCTGAGCAATGAGAAAAATCATTAGATACAAATTCAAATGTGCATCGGCTTGATTGCCATAAAGAACGATGGAACCGACAGTTGCAATGAGTGTGAAAGCCAGCGCACCCTGCCAGGTAAATGTGCGCGGTCCCACAATGTTTCGGAAGATTGATGAAAAATCGCGCACGATGTGAGTCTACGAACTTGCGCCCAAGGTTTCCGAACTTCACGATGACGCAATTCGGTCTAGGCTTGAGAGGCTATGTCAATTGAATCAACCACGACAGATAACACCTATGTCGTACAAACCGTTTCAATTCCAGACATCCCAAATCTTTTGTCGTTACTCGATCAAGTTGGCGGTCTTTCGTGGGTAACTGGCCCATCACACGACCAATCCGGAATCGTTGGCTGGGGCGAAATAGATCGACTAGAAGCTGATGGACCAGAACGCGTTAGCCGAGCTCAACGTTGGTGGTCCACTTGGTGTGGTCGTGCCACCGGCGATGATCCAATTGCCTTTGCTTCGTTTGCATTCGCCACCGGTCCGGCAAAATCTGTTGTGATTGTCCCGCAGGTCTCAGTGCGCCGAGTGAACCACGAAACAACCTTGACAGTTATCGCACCGAGTGAACAGCTTGAGGAACTCACTCAAGCCGCACAGGACAAGATTGCCGGGCGTCACATTCGTAATCAACAAAATCTCGAAGTCACTTACACTGATGGGTCGCGATCCCTTGAAGAGTGGCAATCAGCAGTAGATGAAGCCATCACTCGTATCAATTCCGGCGAGCTCGACAAAGTGGTTTTGGCGCGCGACATCGAGGCAACGTTGAGCGAGTCACTAGATGTTGCCTCATTGCTGTCTCGCCTCAATGATCGTTTTCCAGAATGTTGGACATTTAGTGTTGATGGATTAGTCGGCGCTACACCGGAATTGCTTATCCGTCGACAAGGTGAGCGAGTCACAAGTCGTGTGCTTGCTGGAACCGTTCGCCGAAGTAGTGACGAAGACCGTGATGGCGCTCTTGCTGCCGCGCTCCTCGGTTCCGATAAGGACCAAGAAGAACACTCATACGCAGTTCAATCAGTTGCTGAAGCGCTCGCTAACCATTGCACAGATATGGACGTTCCAGACGAACCGTTTATTTTGCGATTAGCCAATGTCCAACACTTAGCGACTGATGTGACTGGCGAATTGGCAGATGCCACTCCCGCTTTGGCATTGGCTGCATCGCTACATCCAACTGCTGCCGTGTGCGGCACACCTACCGAGCGCGCCAAGCAAGTCATCAAGGAAATCGAAGGGTTAGATCGAGGACGCTATTCCGGTCCTGTCGGTTGGTTCGATAACCATGGTGATGGCGAGTTTGGAATCGCTTTGCGCTGCGCGTTAATTGAAAACACAGAACGCACATCGCTGCGCTTGTACGCCGGATGTGGCATCGTTGCCGGTTCTACTAGCGAATCTGAAGTTGCTGAATCAAATGCAAAATTCGGCGCAATGCGCGATGCCCTTGCATAGTTGTAATGGCCAAATTCATTTCTCAGAACGCCGTCCTAAGGCCACTTCCTGAAAGTTCTACTGAAAAAGGCCGGTAGCTACTTCTTATTTAGCCACTACTGGGATGGTTTCCCAACCTCGCAAAACAAATGTCGGCCGCTGAATTGGGTCGCCAGCCAAAGCCAGCTTTGGAAAACGTTCAAACAACATCGGAAGTGATGTATTCATTTCGAGTCGCGCTAGTGGTGCTCCGATGCAGAAGTGAATGCCCGCACCGAATGCAATGTGTGGATTTGATTCTCTCGTGATGTCAAAGTCGTCGACGTAGTCGAAAACAGAACCGTCACGATTTGCAGAACCAAGTAGTGCTCCAGCCTTTTGCCCTGCCTTAACAACCACTGAGCCAATCTGTGTATCAGCTGTCGCAGTGCGGTCGAAGAAATGTAGTGGCGAATCGAATCGCATCATTTCTTCGAGTGCAGTTTGTGAATACTTGCGAGGTTCCGACGACAACATCTCTAATTGGTCAGGGTGTCGAAAGAGTGCGACCATGCCATTGCCAAAACCGTTGACCGAAGCCTCATGTCCTGCGTTCAAGAGCAGAACACACATTGCGATGAGCTCGTGTTCGTTTAGTTTTTCACCTTGCTCTTCAACTTCAACCAACGCAGTAATCAAATCGTTTGCAGGGTTGATTCGACGTTCGGCGGCCAACTGAGAAATGTAACTGACGAAGTCTGCGCTGGATTGTTGTGCTTGCAATTCTTGCTCTCGGGTACGACCGAATTCATACATCTTGACGATGTCTTGGGACCAACGTCGAAGATCGCCTGCCATCTCGCGAGGTACACCTAAGAGATCAGCGATAACGAGTACGGGAAGCGGCTCCGCGTAGTCCGCCAAAATGTCAAAATGTCCATCGCTTGCAAGTTTGGCTTGTGCGTCGTCGAGAAGTTGTTCACACAATTGCGTGATGTTCGGCTGCAGCGCAGCGATACGACCTGGCGTAAACGCTTTTTGAACTAGTGCACGCAATCGAGTGTGTTTTGGTGGCTCGCTATCCAGAATCGAATCCGAATGCAGCCAATTAAATATTTCCCATTCGCTTTGCGGCTCTTGTGGGTTGTAAATACGGCCCATTGTTTTGGCACGTAGCACTGCATTTGCGGTCGCATGAGTTGGCGCAAGCCAAAGATTGAGCCGATCGCTCCACACCAATTCGCCGCTTTCACGCAATTGCTCATAAATCGGATAAGGGTTCTTTACCGCGGCAGGGTCTTGCATATCCAGAATGTCGGTAGCGCTCATAGAACTATTGAACTACGCGAGACACGGTTCGTCTTGGATAGTGGTGTGAACTAAGACTCTTCTTGAATGCCGATGGATTTAATCGGAAGTGTCACGACATAAAGCAGGCCAAGCAGCGCGCTGACGCAGACGATAACCCAACGCAGACTGGTCTGTTCGCCAGGACCCGAGTAGGCCAAAATGGCAAACCCAAATTCAATGAGCAAACTGAAAATCGCTGCCCGACGAAAAGCTGGATCGCCAGCATGTCGAGAGGTCGTTGCCTGGTGAATTCCCAGGGCAACCAAAACCAAAGCGGTCATGTGGCAAAGCCATTCAAGTTCTGGACTTTTCGTGATCCCAAGCGCATCCATGCATTCAGCAGGGCGAACTAGGAGCGCCAAACCGTTGAATAAAAAGATGATTGCCGCAATGACCATGACAAGGCGACTGAAGCGATAACGAGAGTTGCGCACGGCTCAAGTGTAAGCGAATGAGTCTGGCAAAGCCCGATTCACCCCAACGCCGCCGTGGCTAGCATTGGAACATGCAGCACACGGAAGTAATTGCACTCATAGACCAGCATTACGGGATCGCCGCAACATGCGAATCCTTACTCGGCGAACGTGATTTGAATTTCAAAATTGAAAGCGAATCTTTCAAGTACATCTTTAAAGTGCAACAGCGCGATGAAGCTTCTTTCATCGACTTACAAAGTCGCTTACTCGTTTCGCTAGATGCTTCTGGCGCGACAGTCCCAACCGTCATTCGGACAAAACAGAACGCGCTGGCTTTCGAACTTTCAGACGGCCGAATTTGTCGACTGTTGTCATGGGTTGATGGAAAATTATGGTCCGACGTTGCTGCGCACGATGACAGCCTTCTCAGTTCATTGGGCGAAGCAGTCGCACAGTTAGATTCAGCTCTGGCTCATTGGGACTTCAGCGATGATGTCGCATCGCTCGATCGACCTTTTGGCTGGAATGTATTGCAGGCGAAAAACCTGTTGCCATCCTTAGATTTGATCAGCGATGAAACGACTCGAGCAACCGTTCGCTCGATTTTGAATAACTTCGTCAACAACACCTTGCCAAAAATTTCCGAATTAGATGAGCAAGTCATTCACAACGACGGCAACGACAACAACATCATCGTTCGCGACAATCGTGTTGCAGCCTTAATTGATTTCGGCGACATCATTCTTGCGCCGCGAATATGTGGCCTAGCTGTTGCGTGCGCCTATGCCATGACTGATCTTGATGATCCAATTCTTGGCATCGTCCCGATTGTGCGTGGATATCACAAAGTCGCACCACTTACAGAGCTCGAGCTTGTCGTTTTATTCGACTTAATTACTGTCCGAGTTGCGACAAGCATTGCCATGGCAGCAATTCAATCTGCATCCCAGCCTGAGAATGATTACCTCAACATCAGCCAAGCGCACTTCAACAAACTGATTACCGTGCTAGCCACAACATCACCAGAGTTGAGCCACTTTAGATTCCGCACTGCTTGCGGGTACGAAGCAGTTCCAACGAGCCGGGCAGTTCGTCAATACCTCATGAGCGGGCGCGCCAAGACTGGCGATGTTGTATTTCCACCGCTTTCACAAACACCAAAAGTGTGGTTCGACTGGTCGGTCAACAACACTGGTGCACCACAAACGAGCGAAGAAATCGACATTGCAATGCGCGACGCTGGCGCATTACTAGCCATCGGTCACTATTGCGAAGATCGTGATGTTTACAAAGGCGATGCTTATGAGGTTGCTGGCGAGAATCGTCGCACCACACATCTTGGCGTTGATTTATTTGCTCCTGCGGGTACACCGGTCTATGCGGCACTTGATGGTGTCGTGGAAATGTTTAATGACAATTTTGCGCCGCTTGATTATGGACCCGTCATTATCTTGCGTCACGAAACAGATGAAGGGATTCCGTTCTGGACTCTTTACGGACATCTATCTCGACCGTCACTCGTTCCACTTTTCGTTGGCAAAGAAATTGCTGCTGGCGAACAAATTGCAACCATGGGCGAAGAATTCGAAAACGTTGGCTGGGCGCCGCATACCCACTTCCAGTTGCTGACGAGCCTCTGCGGAATGGGCATCGACATTTACGGTGTCGCGCCGCTGAATGAATTGCCAATGTGGCGCAGCATTTCGCCGAACCCCAATTTGTGTTTGAAGATCGCTGAAGGCACGGATGCGCATGCGCACCTGCGTAAGAAAGAACTACTCAATGAACGATCCGTAGTTCTCTCACGTGCATTGAGTTTGAATTTTGCATCGCCACTTGAAATTACTCGCGGCGAAGGCGCTTATTTGTACGAGCCAAACGGACGCAACTACCTTGACTTGGTGAATAACGTCGCACACGTTGGACACTGTCATCCACGTGTGGTTGAAGCAGGTCAACTTCAGATGGCGATGCTTAACACCAATACGCGTTACGTCAATCAACATGCGATTGAATTTGCCCGGGCCCTGGCAGGAACCATGCCCGATCCACTGAGTGTTGTATTTTTCGTAAACAGCGGCAGCGAGGCTAATGACCTTGCCTTACGGCTGGCGCGCAATCACACCCAAGCGCGAGGCATGCTCGTCCTTGACCACGCTTATCACGGTCACCTGTCGAGCATCATCGACATCAGCCCGTACAAATTTGCCGGTCGTGGTGGACAAGGCCGACCAGACTTTGTACGTGTTGTGCCAACGCCGGATGCCTACAAAGGAATTCACCGTGGCCCACAGGCTGGGACTGAATACGCTCGCGAACTAGAAGCCCAGCTTGCTGACTTGGGCCAACCGCTATGCGCGTTCATCAGCGAGTCCATTGTGTCTACAGCCGGTCAAATTACTTTGGCTGATGGATTCCTCAAACAGGCCTACGACATCGTGCATGCAGCCGGCGGCTTGTGCATTGCAGATGAAGTTCAAATTGGTATGGGTCGTGTTGGCGAACATTTCTGGGGTTTTGAATTGCACGGTGTCACGCCCGACATTGTGACAATCGGTAAGCCTCTGGGCAATGGGCATCCGTTAGCTGCAGTCGTGACGACACCTGAAATCGCGCAGTCATTCCTCAATGGGATGGAGTACTTCAACACATTCGGCGGCAATCCGGTTTCCGCCGCAATTGGACAATCCGTGTTGGACGTCATCGCCGATCAACATTTGCAGGCCAATGCCCGCACTATGGGTAATTACCTAATGTCGAATGTTCGAGACATGGCTAATGAATTTGAATTCATTGGTGACGTTCGTGGCAGTGGCTTGTTTATCGGAGTTGAATTTGTAACTGATCGAGATTCACAAAATCCTGCAACTGAAATGACCAGCAACCTGATGGAATTCGCCCGTGAACGCGGAGTATTTTTGTCGAGCGATGGGCCAGCCAACAACGTGCTCAAAATTAAGCCGCCATTGGTTGTCAACCAATCTGACATTGATTTGTTCCTGTCAGTTTTAGCTGATGGATTACGAGTTGCGCGTAGTTAATCCAGCCTGACGAAGCACTTCGTCGGATTCTGGTGTACCAGGCTTTGCGGCAAGTACATTGCGCGCAGGGCATGCCTCTTGGAATGCGCAGTAATCGCACAAGCGTTGAACTTTGGCATCCCAGGCAGATTCTGCAATGTCATGTTCAGAACCCGAGCGCATGACAGCGAGTTTTTCGCCCATTGAAATCATGATGCCCTGATCAGTTGGGCGACGAACTACTTCTTTGGCATTCAAAAAGATGAGTTCAACTTCATGAACATCAATGTCGTGCTGCAATTTGAAAGCAAGTGCATAAAGGTATGGCTGAGCCAATTTGTCATCGATGAATCGACCAGGGCTCTTGCCTGTTTTGTAATCTGTAACCCGATTTACGCCGTCTTGAGTAAAGCGATCGACTTTGCCAAAGAAATTGACTCCATTGATATCGACCGTTAATTCCATTTCAAGATGTTCTGGTTGCACCACAACTTCTTGTGGATTCTCCAGCGTAAAAAGATTCTCAACCGCATCACGGATTTGAGCCTTCATGGCATTGTCATTTTCATACGGCTTGTAATCAGATGATTTCAACATGCGTGGTCCATGTTCGCGCAACAATTCAATCGCACGATCCATCGTGCGTTCTTCGATTGGCGCCCGATACAAATGTTCGATGACCTCGTGGGTTATAGATCCGCAAGCAAGAGCGGCACTTGGTGGTTCACGCCACCCACCGAGATAGGAAAAGTAAAATTTCAATCCACATTGTTGGTACAAAGCCATCTGGGAATACGAGACTCGGCGTGGCAACGAGGCGTTAGGTCGCTGATCAACATCAATTCGCAACACTTTGTCGGTCATGGGAAATCCTTTGGTAGTTCCCCTACGCTATCCGCCAAAACCGACAAAGAGGGTGAAATCGTGCAACTATGTACGACTTGTTATCCGTTGCATCACGAGATCATGCGGAAGTGCATGTGACATGTGACCATCTCGTCCCACCATTGATTCGTTGTTTATAAGTGCGTTCACAACTGCCTCTTCGACAGATTGCACGACTGCGTTGTAAAACGCATCCATGAAATTCCACGGAACGAAACTTAAGTTTCGCAATGTGGCCTCGGAGCGGCGGGTGGTTGGGAAGCCACTGCTTAATTCGCCGGCCCCAGCTGTCGAAAATGCGAGAAACACATCGCCGCTGAAATGTCCCCCGGCTGTTCCAGTTCGTGCAAGACCCAAGGGAACTCGGCGAGCTAAAGCGCGACATTGATCGGCGAGCATCGGCGCATCCGTGGCGATGACAGCGATAACCGAGCCAGCACCACCAGGAACTGCGCGGGATCGATCTTCACTGACCCAGCCCGGTTCGCCCATTGGATTTGGCACATCGAGATCGCCCATCGGCACACCAGCGATTCGTAATTCGTCGCGGTCACCAAAGTTGCACTGCAGGAATGCGGCAACTGTGTAATCCGTTCCACCGAAATGAACAATGCGTGACGATGTGCCATTGCCACCTTTGAATGAATAGCAATTCATTCCGGTGCCACCACCGTAAGATCCTTCAGCAACCGGACCACTGGTCGCCGCTTCAATCGCTGCAATGGCATGGTCAGTTGTTACATGTGGACCGTTGATGTCGTTGAGATAGCCATCCCACGTTTCAGCAACAACTGGGAGCAACCATTCGATCGCAGATTCTGGATGATGTTTTTTAGTCCACTCGATGACACCACGATGTACAGTTCCGACAGCATGAGTATTTGTGATCATCACAGGTCCGGTCAGCCCGCCAGTTTCGGCAATCCAATGCGAGCCAGTCATTTCACCATTGCCATTGAGTGAGTAAATACCAGCAGGGATTGCGTCGCGCGCGCGATTTGCGCCGACCGGCAGAATGGCAGTCACACCAGTACGAACTGGACCTTGGTCAGTTACTAATGAACCTTCACCGGACACCAAGGTGACCATGCCGACCTCGACACCTGGCACATCTGTAATGGCATTGAGCGGTCCAGGTGTTCCCTCGAATGGAATTCCAAGTTCACGAGCGCGCACAGCAACCGCCTATCAATCAAGTCTTGAATTCAGACTAGTCGGCGAGAGCTAGAGCTACTTCTGATTTGATGCGAGTGATGAGCGCGTTTTCATCGGCGCGATTTCCGGTCGTGCACACAATCACGCTGACGCCACCAATGCGATCAGCCATGGCTAACGCTCGGTCTAACTCGTCTCGCGTTGTTACCCGCTTCGCTGGAACGCCGAGCGATTCAGCAACAACCCACAAGTCGCGGCCATGTGGAGTGCCAAAAACTTCTTCATAGTGCTTGGCGTATTGCGGTGCACCTTGTTCAAGCTGGCTAAAGATTCCACTGCCATCGTTATCCAAAACCACAATCGTCAGATTCGGTTGAGGTTGACCTTCGGCAACATTGAGACCAGACATGTCATGCAAGAATGCGACATCGCCGATGAGCAAGTAATTTCGTTCCGCGGCTTCACACGCGATTCCCCATGCGGTCGAAATCAAGCCATCGATGCCATTGGCTCCACGGTTACCAAAAACGCGGACACCACTTCGCGCGGGAGCAAACGCCTCGATGTGGCGAACTGGCCACGAAGCCGACACCATGAGCGCTGAATCATCTGCAACGTGATTCCACAATTGAATCGCAGCGCTTGGGCCGGTCAAAGTTTGCGCGGATAAATTCATTGCAACGACGTCAGCCGCTTTCGCATCCGCCTGTTGCCACAGCGCTAACCATTGCACGTCTTTGTCATTCGTCGCTTGCGGAATTGCATTCAGAATCGAATCGGCTGTGCCAAACATGTCTGGCACTTCTGGACCATCACTATCTAGATGCACGGCAATGTGATGCGACGTTGACTGCAGCAACTTACCCGTGGCGCGAGAGAGTCCCGCAGCGCCAATCGAAATGACCACATCGGGAGTCGGCATGTGCGGCAACAACAGCACCCCATGGGACAACGCAGTTCGTGCGCCATGAACGTTCGCTGAGGTTTCCCAAATGATTGGCCAACCCAAGTCATCGCCAAGTTGTGAAATCTCGCAGGTAGCTTCACGATCATTAACATCGCCAACCAGAATCACACCGTGCGCAGGAACCATGAGTAATTCCCGAGTATGCGTGGTTACTCGTTCAACAGGTTCAATGCGCTTTACCTGCGGAATCCACGATTCATCGTCAGGCATCAGTGGCATATCAAATTGCACGTTGAGGTGAATCGGTCCAGCATGAACACCTTGCTCATTCAAGACCGCTTCAATCACTGCATTGACATCTGCATCAGGTGCGATGTCTGCATGACCACCATTGACGAATGCACCGAAAATATCTGCTTGTGTAATTGTTTGTGGCGCACGGCGATCACGTGCCGATGCTGGCCGATCAGCGGCTAGGACGACAAGTGGAATACCGGAGTAATGAGCTTCGACTACCGCCGGTAACAAATTCGCCACGGCTGATCCAGACGTCACAACAACAGGAACTGGTAGACCACTTGCTTTTGCTAGCCCTAATGCCAAAAAGCCCGCATCGCGTTCATCAATACGAACATGCAATGTCACTAGGCCGGCTGATGCAGCTTGGGCAAATGCATAGCTCAACGGTGCCGAACGCGAACCTGGTGCAACCACAACGTGCTTTACGCCAGCTGCAAGCAAGTGCTCGACGATTGTGCGGGCAGCCACTGTCGATTGATTTGTCATGACAACACCGCCTTACGTACTTGTTTCGAAACTAATTCCTGCGCACTTGCATTCCATGCTCGCACAATTCGCTCGCGCCATTCGACAACTTTTGCGTCATCGGGTTGAGCCTGCGCCAAACGATCAACATCAGGCGTCTGTCTCGCAACAGCAATCACGCCGTTGCGCGCCACGAGCGGCTCTGCAACGATGTCGGCGGCAAAAAGTGAACCAGTACCCAAACCACAAGCGCCGGCTAATTCATTGACACAACCAGCAAGGTGCAGGCCACTGACAAGTCCAATGCCCGTGTCCAGGCTGCCACTCACAATCACAGGCAAACCAATGCGCTCGATGATGTCTAGCGATCGTGCCACGCCGCCGAGTGGCAATGACTTAATGATGGCGATGTCAGCTACTTCGCGAGTGACTTGCGGATCAATGTTCGCTGAAAGGCGGATACCTTCGTCCACAGCGATTTTGATTGGCGCGCTCCACGAAGCCATGGCAGTTTTCAGTTCACGTAATTCTTCGAAGCTCGTGCACGGCTGCTCGACGTACTCCACACCACCAGCGGCTTCGTTAAGCTTCGGCAACTGTTCAATCGCCTCTTGCACAGTCCAACCCGCGTTTACGTCTATTCGGATTGCACCCGATAGCCCGGCCTCATTTAGTTCACGACGAATTGTGGCAAGACGGTCAACATCTGAATCACTATGCACGAAGTCTTTGTCATTCACTTTGACTTTGATTGTGGTCATACCTTGGGCAATTGCTTCGCGCACCAAGGCGGCCGTAGTAGCAACATCAACAATCGGAATGATGGCGTTAATTGGAATTTCCTTGCGCACAAGCTTCGGCCACGTTCCATGACTTTGTTCTAATGCTCCGGCCAACCAACGACCGGCAACCTCATCGGAGTACTCAGGAAATGGCGCGAATTCAGCCCATCCCGATGGTCCGTGAAAAATCGCACCGAGTCGCACATCCGTATTTCGAAAACGGTTTCGCATTGGCAGCGCGAACACTGCGGCTTGGCTCGCCAGATTTTCGATGGACATGTGAATGAAAAGTTACGGACGCTTTGGATACTTCGAGAAATCCGGAGCGCGACGTTCCTTGTATGCGTTGCGTCCTTCTTGTCCTTCTTCGGACATGTAGAACAACAGCGTTGCATCGCCAGCAAGTTGCTGTACACCAGCAAGGCCGTCATCGGCAGCGTTGTGCGAAGCCTTCAACATACGAAGCGCGAGTGGCGACAACGACAACATGCGATTGCACCAGCGAACAGTTTCAATTTCAAGATCTTCGATTGGCACGACTTGGTTGACCAAGCCCCAGTCGTATGCCTGTTCCGCGCCGTACTGCTCACACAAGTACCACACTTCACGTGAGCGCTTCTGGCCAATTGTGCGGGCAAGTAGACCAGAACCGTAACCACCATCGAAGGAACCGACCTTAGGTCCGGTCTGACCAAAGCGAGCGTTATCGGCCGCAATAGAAAGGTCACACACGACGTGCAATACGTGACCGCCGCCGATTGAGTAGCCGGCAACCATCGCAACAACTGGCTTTGGAATTCGACGAATAGCAATCTGTAGATCAAGCACGTTCAAACGACCAACGCCAGCTTCGGCCACAGCGTCATCACCGATGTAACCGTCATCGCCACGAATCATTTGGTCGCCGCCGCTGCAGAAGGCCCAATCGCCCTGGCCAGTAAGAATGACCGCGCCAATAGCTGGATCGTCACGCACAACATCAAAAGCGTGCAGCATCTCTTTGACGGTCTGCGGACGGAAAGCATTGCGCTTTTCTGGACGGTTAATCGTGATTTTTGCGATGCCTGCATCATCACCGGCCGAAAGCTCAAGTTTGATGTCGCCGTAGTCACCGATATTGACCCACTCACAGGCAGGTGTAATCGATGAATGGCTCGGATCCTTGAATGCTGGGCTGTCTTCGGCCACAACGGGAGGGAGCGGGTAACGGTTTCGGGTATCCATAACAGACCTTACGTGAAGTGGGCATTGCTATTAGGGTTCTAGGCTAGTAGCGATGACTGCATTCGACACACTTGGCGCAATTCCGCGCACTCTTACAGCATTAACCATCCCTGCGGGGCTTGGTGGCGTAAGCCGAATGCAATCTGCCTTGCCGGCAGCGCTAGATGGCTCCGGCCCAGCAATCGCGCCATTTCCCGAAGGCCCACCACAGCTTGTCGCTTCCCTCTTGGAGTCCATCAAGCCTGATGACTCGTCGCTCCCGCTTGAATCCAATGACATCGCGCTCGTAGTTTCCACCTCGGGTTCAACCGGTGCACCTCGTGGAGTGTTGTTGTCACAGCAAGCACTGCACGCAAGCGCGACGGCATTCGCCAACCGATTTGGAACAGATGCACGTTGGGTTGTGTCGATGCCGATGCATCGCATTGCTGGAATTATGGTTTTGGTTCGCGCACACCTTTATGGCAATCCATTTGAGGTTGATCCTTCGACAGGCGGTGCGCGTCAATTCACGGCGCCAACTTTTGCTGCGACCACATTGAAAGCAAAGCGACAAAGTGATGCCGACGGTCGACCGCTGATGGTGTCGCTCGTCCCCACTCAAATTGCCCGCCTACTCGAAGCAGGTAGCGTCGGCATCGAAGCTTTGCAGTCATACGAAGTCGTTCTCAGTGGAGCGGCGGCAACACCACAGCCACTACTCGAGCAACTTCGTTCGTACGGCATCAACGTTGTTGTGTCCTATGGCATGAGCGAAACCTGTGGTGGCGTTTCCTTTGATGGTTTACCGCTCGATAATGTTTCGATTTCACTGGGCACTCAAGACGATATTGAACCTGGCCGAATTTCGATTTCCGGTCCTGTACTTGCTTCCGGCTACCGACTTCGCCCTGACCTGGATGCACTCACATTTATCGATGGCCGCATGATGACGCATGATGTCGGCAAGTTAGACAGTTCAGGTTTACTGCATGTTCTCGGTCGCCTCGATGACATTGTGATTGTCGGTGGCGTGAACGTTGCCCTATCCGCTGTCGAAGCCGCAATTCGCCATCATCCTTTGATTGAAGATGTAGCTGTCATTGACGTTACTGACCCGCTGTGGGGTTCATTACCACTTGCTTATGTTGTGCTTCGCTCGATAGATACCGATACCGACGCGTTAACCATGCAAATCAAAGATGTCGTCTCGAACCGCATCGGCAAAGCAGCAACGCCACGCAGCGTTCATTACGTTGATCAACTTCCTATGCTCGATAGTGGGAAGATTGACCGTCTAAGTTTGCGGCTACAAGCTGCAAAAGATATTGAACAGGGGCGCGTACGCCACCCTGGAAATGCTGAATAGGAATTTTCATGACATCACGTGAAGAGTGGATTGCCGGCGCACGCCCCAAGACGTTACCTGCGGCTGTTGCACCGGTTGTCGTTGGAACATCAATCGCCTATTACGAGCAGAGCTTTCGCCCAGTCGTCGCATTGATGGCCCTCATTGTGGCTTTGGCATTTCAAATCGGCGTGAATTATTCAAATGACTACAGCGACGGGATTCGCGGCACTGATGCAGAACGCGTTGGCCCAATTCGCTTGGTCGGCCAAGGACTGGCATCGCCAGACGCCGTTAAGCGCGCTGCTCTACTTTCCTATGCAACAGGTGCTGTTGCCGGATTGCTCATGGTCGTTATCTCTGGTTTTTGGCTACTCATCCCAGTAGGAATCGCATCTGTTGCCGCAGGTTGGTTCTATACCGGTGGCAAGAATCCTTACGGCTACAAAGGCTTTGGCGAAATTTTCGTTTTCGTTTTTTTTGGTTTAGTTGCCGTCGTTGGAACCACCGCAAGTCAAACCGGAAACATTTCACTGTTTGCATTGCTGGGTGGCATTTCGTGTGGCGCATTGTCATGCGCAATTTTGGTGACGAATAATTTACGTGACCGTGCCGGCGATGAACTTGTTGGCAAAAAGACACTCGCAGTTCGATTAGGTGATCGCGGTACTCGCGAGTTGTATCGCACGCTCATCCTCATCGCCTACGCAATGCCAGTAATTTTGTCTTCGCTAGCCGACGGACCTGAGTTTGCCTACATTTCGCTAGCTACCCTTTTGACTGCACGTCGACCATTGATGGCCGTTCAAAATGGCGCAACGGGCCCAGACCTGATTCCGGTACTTGCAGCCACAGGAAAAATGCTGTTGCTCTTTTCACTGTCATTGGCCGTTGGAATCAGCGCAAGCCCAATCAAATAAGAAGGCGCTGACCAAACGGTCAGCGCCTTCTCAAGAGTGAATTGAGTTAGTCCACGTCTTCTTTTCGAGTGTTTGCATCAATTCGATTGTTAATCGAAGTGAAGAAACCTGCGACTTTGCCACCCATGTTGGAGCGTTGTTTGTTCAACATGAAAAAAGAAATCACACCTGAACCCAAGAACGCCAAGACGAGCAGCAATGGTCCGCGTAACCCAGCGACATAGCCAAGCCCGAGCGCTAGGACCAAAAGTCCTAGACGCGCGAGCGTGTAGCTAAGAAACGCCGACATTACTTGCCGGTGTAGTACTTGCCGAGTCCGGCAAATACTTCGTCCAAAATTGCAAGGCCTTCCTTGGCATCTGCCTCAGAAACGTTGCACGGTGGGACAACGTGGATGCGGTTGTAGTTTGTAAATGGCAACAAGCCACGCTTGCGGCATTCCGTAACCAATTCAGTCATGGCTGGCGATGTGCCACCGTAAGGTGCAAGCATTTCCTTGGTAGCGCGATCGCTGACCAAATCAACTGCCCAGAAAGTTCCAAGGCCACGAACTTCACCGATGATTTGGTGACGTTCCTGCAATGCAGCAAGGCCAGGACCAAGAATGGTTTCGCCAATGTGCTTGGAGTTTTCAACAACCTTCTCTTCACGCATGGTGTCGATGGTGGCAACAATTGATGCTGCGGCTAATGGGTGACCTGAGTATGTGAGTCCACCTGGGAATACGCGCTCATCGAAAGTTGCTGCGATTGGGTCGCTGATGATGACGCCACCAACTGGAACATAGCCGCTGTTTGAACCCTTGGCGAAAGTGATCAAGTCTGGCTTCACACCAAAGTGATCAAGCGCAAGCCATTCACCTGTGCGGCCAAAGCCCGACATAACTTCGTCAAGAATCAACATGATGCCGTTCTTGTCGCAGAGTTCGCGAAGACCTTGCATGTAGCCCGGTGGTGGAACCAGAACACCGGCGGTACCAACGACTGATTCGATCAAGATTGCGGCGATGGTTGTGCCGCCTTCGTACTTGATTACTTCACCGAGGTGAGCAAGCGCGCGCTCGGATTCTTGTTCTTGAGTTTCTGACCAGAAGCTGGAACGGTAAAGGTGTGGTCCAAAGAAGTGCACGTGGCCATCGGAATGCTCGTTTGGCCAACGACGTGGATCACCAGTTGCCACAATGGCTGAACCGGTGTTGCCATGGTACGAACGGTAGAACGAAAGAATCTTGTTTTTGCCTGTGTGCAAACGAGCCATACGAATGGCGTTTTCAATTGCATCCGCGCCACCGTTGGTAAAGAACACCTTGTTGAAACCGTCTGGAGCGATTTCCACGATGCGCTTTGCAGCTTCGCCACGAGCTTCGTTGGCATGCTGTGGTGCAATCGTGGCTAGCTTGCCAGCCTGCTCCTGAATTGCAGCAATGACCTTAGGGTGCTGGTGGCCAATGTTGGTGTTTACCAACTGGCTTGAGAAATCGAGGTAACGCTTGCCTTCCCAATCCCATACATATGAGCCTTCAGCACCTGCTGGGTTGAATGGCTTTAATGCAGCTTGTGCACTCCATGAATGGAATACGTGAGCGCGGTCGAGGTCGTATACCTCTTGGCCGCGAGCTGGATCTGGTGTGAACATGGCAAAGTCTCCTTCGACGTTAATAGCCCAATGTTACGCCTTGTCAGACAATCTGTGGCGGCAGTCTGGGGAACAAGCAATCTCGCGTGTAACTCATATAACAAAATCGCTGTGGGGCCTCTCGTAGCACGAGAAACCCCACAGCGATGAGTCGATTAATTGCTAGTTCGGACTGTCAATGTTGGCCAGCGGTCGTAAACCACAGGAGCGGTTAAATCAGAAAGACGCTGCTTTTGATTGCCTTCGGAATCGAAGTTTTCTGGCGCGAGCCACGTTTCAAAGGCTGCCTTTGCAGTCGGCCAATCCTTATCGATGATGGCGAACCATGCGGTGTCGCGATTGCGACCCTTTGGCATGGCCATTTGACGGAAGAATCCTTCGAAGGTCATTCCCAAACGCATTGCAGCATTGATCGATGGTTGATTAAGTGCATTGCACTTCCATTCGTAACGGCGGTAACCCATCGCGAATGCATGAGCCATCATCAAATACATAGCCTCTGTCGAAATCGGCGAGCGTTGCATCAATGGCGTGTAAGTAATCCAACCAACTTCAATTGAATGATTGACAGGATCGATGCGCAAATACGACGCGATTCCAACGGCTTTGCCAGTCTTCTTGTCGATGATCGCGTAAAAGAACGGATCCGACTTGCTCTGTGCGTTTTTCGCCCATTCCATTAACTCGGCTTCGTTTGAGTACGGGCCATTAGGAATGTAGGTCCACAATTGTCCGGTGGTATCCAACTGGTATCCAGCGAACAGGTCTGCAACATGCTTGTCGGCATCGAGCGGTTCTAGACGGCAGTAATTGCCTTCGAGAACTACAGCACGGTCTGGCAAACGCGGCGTATCACGAGGTTCCATCGGCAAGCCAACAGGGTCACCAAGGTCATTGAGCTCAAAGTCCATATGCATGAGCCAACGCTAGCGCAGATTATTCTCCGAGCAGATCGTGGATGCTGATTGTCGCGTCGCGGTCTTGGCCAACACCAATTGCACTGATGCGGGTGCCGCTGACCTTTTCAAGGAACTTCACATAGTCCTGCGCATTCTTTGGCAGGTCCTCAAATGTGCGAGCACCGCTGATGTCCTCGGTCCAACCAGGAAGGTATTCGTAGACCGGCTTGGCGTGATGGAACTCGGTTTGTGTCATTGGAACTTCGTCAACACGAACGCCATCAATTTCGTAAGCAACACAGACTGGAATTTGTTCCCAGCCGGTGAGTACGTCGAGCTTGGTCAGGAAGATATCGGTCAGGCCATTGATGCGAGTTGCGTAACGAGCAATCGGCGCATCGAACCAGCCACAACGACGTGGACGACCAGTTGTTACACCGCGCTCGCCGCCGATCGTGCGAAGTTTTTCGCCATCTTCGTCGAGTAGTTCGGTTGGGAACGGGCCAGAACCAACACGTGTTGCGTACGCCTTCAAGATTCCAACGACACCATCAATACGAGTTGGCCCAATGCCAGAACCGGTGCAAGCTCCGCCAGCGGTTGGGTTGCTTGAGGTAACGAACGGGTAAGTGCCGTGGTCTACGTCGAGCAATGTACCCTGGCCACCTTCGAGCAAAACCACCTTGTTGTCTTCGAGCGCCTTGTTCAACAGCAATGCGGTGTCAGCAATGTAGGGACGCAAACGCTCTGCGTAACCCATCAGCTCTGTAACGACTTCATCAACTGAAATTGCGCGACGGTTGTATACCTTGACGAGAACTTGGTTCTTGTTGGTCAATGCGCCTTCGATTTTTTCGCGAAGAATTTTTTCGTCGAACAAATCTTGAATGCGAATACCAACACGAGAAATCTTGTCAGCATACGTTGGACCAATGCCGCGACCGGTTGTGCCGATCTTTGACTTACCCAGGAATCGCTCGGTGACCTTGTCTAAAGTGACGTGGTACGAAGTAATCAAGTGAGCGTTCGCACTGATCAAAAGCTTCGAGGTATCGATGCCCTGTGATTCCAAGCCATCGATTTCCTTGAACAAAACACCAGCATCGATGACAACACCGTTTCCGATAACCGGAACAACATCAGGAGTCAGGATGCCACTAGGCAGCAAGTGAAGCGCGTATTTCTTGTCGCCGATAACAACAGTGTGACCCGCGTTATTGCCGCCTTGGTAGCGCACCACGTAATCAACACGTCCACCAAGCAAGTCCGTGGCCTTGCCCTTACCTTCATCGCCCCATTGGGCGCCAACGAGCACGACGGCAGGCATAGTGTTCTCCGATTACCTAGTTTTGTGAATGACTATTTGATACGAGTGCCGACAGAACGCAAGTCTTCACAAGCGTGAACAACGCGTTCGGCCATGCCAGCTTCGGCAAGCTTGCCGTAGGCACGTGGATCGTAAACCTTTTTGTTACCAACTTCGCCATCAATCTTGAGGATGCCGTCGTAGTTCTTGAAGACGTGATCAACGATTGGACGAGTGAAGGCGTACTGGGTGTCGGTGTCGATGTTCATCTTGATCACGCCGTAATCAAGAGACGAACGAATTTCCGAAAGCAATGAGCCTGAACCGCCGTGGAATACGAGGTCAAGTGGCTTGTCAGCGGTGTTGTACTTCTTTTGTACCGCGCCCTGAAGATCCTTCAAGATTGACGGAGTCAATACAACGTTGCCTGGCTTGTAAACGCCGTGCACGTTACCGAACGTTGCAGCAACGAGGTAACGGCCACGTTCGCCAAGGCCAAGCTTGTCAGCCATAGCTAGAGCATCTTCGGGTGTTGAGAAGAGCTTGGCATCATGCTTTGCTTCGATACCGTCTTCTTCGCCACCGACAACGCCGATTTCGATTTCAAGAATGATGTTTGCTTCGGCACACTTATCGAGCAATTCATCAGCGATGTTCAAGTTTTCTTCGAGTGCAACGGCCGAGCCATCCCACATCATCGACTGGAACAAAGGCAGTTGACCTTTGGCAACGCGCTCGCGTGAAACTTCAACGAGTGGACGCATAAAGCCGTCAAGCTTTTCAGCTGGGCAGTGATCGGTGTGAAGCGCAATGTTCACGTCGTATGCAGCAGCGATTGAGTGCGTGAATTCGGCAAGTGCGGTTGCGCCAGCAACCATGCTCTTGATGGTCTGGCCGGACGCGAATTCAGCGCCACCCCATGACACCTGAACGATGCCGTCTGATTCTGCTTCGGCGAAACCGCGAATAGCAGCGACGATGGTCTGTGATGATGTGCAGTTAATTGCAGGGTAAGCGAATGAACCGGCCTTTGCACGGTTAAGCATTTCGTTGTAAACCTCAGGCGTGGCTAATGGCATGGCCTGTCGACTCCTTTAAGAGATGGGCTAGAGAGGGCTTAGGGCGCCGTTGCCCGCGTTCCTATTGTGCCAGATATTGACCGGCCCAATGTTGCCGGATGGCAAAACGATGGGGGCTGGCACCGCACAGATGCCAGCCCCCAAAGAATGAGAGGTTTTGATTGCGATCTAGTCGACCGAGATGTCCAAGTCCGCGATCTTGCCAAGTTCGGCAGAGACCTGAGTGCGAACTACCCCACCGGGCACCAACGTGACCACAATCCAGTCGCCAGGGCCGGCAAAGAAGCGGAATTCGCCCTTTGAGTTCAGTGGCACTTCAGCGACGAACTCATCATTGCGGTCATGAAGACGGTTGTAGCCAATGTTGGCTGGCTGGCCACCTTTGGTCACAACGCCCTGGATGACAGCCTGAGTTGTTACATCTACGTTGTCCAGCGATACACCGCCGACTACTGCGCCACAGCTACTCATGCTGTGCCTGGCTCATCACCGAGAGCAACTGGAACACCGATCAATGAACCATATTCGGTCCATGAACCGTCGTAGTTGCGTACGTTCTTGATGCCCAAGAGTTCGCGAAGGACGAACCATGAGTGTGATGAACGCTCACCGATACGGCAGTACGCAATGGTGTCCTTGTTCAGGTCAACGCCAGCGCCTTCGTAAAGTGCCTTGAGTTCTTCGTCAGACTTGAAGGTGCCATCTTCGTTAGCAGCCTTGCTCCATGGGATGCTCGCTGCGGTTGGGATGTGGCCCGGAACCTGTGAAGTTTCCTGTGGCAAGTGTGCTGGTGCCAATAGGCGGCCGGCGTACTCATCTGGGGAGCGAACGTCAACGAGGTTCTGTACACCAATGGCGTTAACGACGTCATCGCGGAATGCGCGAAGTGAACGATCTTGTTCCTTGGCAACATATGTTGTTGCTGGACGAACGGTTGCATCGCTGACTAGTTCTAGTCCATCGAGTTCCCACTTCTTGCGACCACCATCGAGCAAACGAACATCCTGGTGACCGTAAAGCTTGAGGTACCAATAGGCATATG
Organism: Candidatus Nanopelagicales bacterium; assembly: GCA_023260395.1. Classification (GTDB taxonomy): domain Bacteria; phylum Actinomycetota; class Actinomycetes; order S36-B12; family UBA5976; genus UBA5976. The sequence goes on along the minus strand of JALQVI010000001.1, from coordinate 34,312 downwards.
CAGCAAACCAGTTGTTGTTGCCACCGTATAGAACGATGGTGTCATCGTTGCTGATGCCCTTTTCGGAAAGAAGCTTTTCAAGACCAGCCTTGCTGATGACGTCGCGGCGAAGGCCGTCCTGCAAATCAACGCGCCAGTTCAGACCAACTGCACCACGAATGTGGTTGACGCTATAGGCATCTGCATCTTCGTCAACTTCAACGAAAACGACCTTTGGGTCATCGAGGTGAGCTAATGCCCATTCCGAGTCAACGAGTACTTCGTTGCGGCTCATGTGTTTCTCCTTGTTATGTGTTTTTAAGTAGTTGTGGTGTTACGAAAAGATTCGCTTGCCGATGACATACATTTCGCAGCCCAAGCAAATGCCGAATGCGGCATTCAAGAAAGCGGCGGCAAGTGCAAAGCCAACGGCGATCGTGGCAACGAGGTTCGCGCCAGCAAGTAGTGCAATGAGTCCAGTGACTGCGAAAAGAAATCCAACGAGCTGCGCGAATGTTGGCGGCTCAACGGCTTCGAGTTCAGTTGGTGGCTGCAAGCGAGAAGCAACGAACTTTTTGTAGATCAAGCCGTATGGATGAGCATGTAATCCAACGAACGCACCGATACCAAACACCGCGGTTTGAATTGCGAGCAAAACAGTTGCTATCGACGTTGGAATGGTCAGCAAAATTACAGCGAGCACCACAGTTGTAATGGCAGCGCCAAAGCGTGGGCCACGTGGGTCAATTTGCTTGCTCATGGATTTCCTTTTGTCGTCTGGGGTCCGCGCCTGGCGCACCGATTGCACTATTAGTTAGTACGACGACACATGGATGACGACGACATGCGGCCAAAGTCAACGACTCGGCGCTTAGTCAGAAGTGATCCGCGGGACATGTAGCAAAAGTAATGGAGTTGGACGCATTAAAAAAGGCGCGTAGGACTAATTGCAAGTCGTTTGCATCTTGGTGTGCAGTGGACTCAGATTGTTCGAAAAAAGCCTATTTTGAGCGAGGTTTTGACGTCAGGCTCGCCATCACAACGGCCGAGCCAGTAATCGCAACGCCCAGGAAAAGCTGCCACGAGAGGTCCGTGGCCGCGGTCGGGAAAAGAACGTCCAACAAAATTGCGCCGCTGAGTTGTCCCAACACCGAGGTCAAGGTGAAAACAAAAACTCCAAGTGCGCGAGCCATTTTGGCCGCGGTCAAGACAAAGAACACACCTGCAGGTCCACCAAGCCATACGAGTGGGTTCTGCCACGGTGCAGGCGGCATCGAATATTCGCTGGTACCCAAAATCATGGTTGCGACAAAAACAACAGTGATCAACGAAAGACCAACAATGAAGTTGATCGTTGTCGCTGCAACAGGTTCGCCGCTCTTCATTGCGACTTGGCCATTGAGCGCAGGCTGAGTTGAAACAAAAAGTCCAGCACCAAATGTTGCGATGATTCCACCAATCGCAATTCCGTTATTGGACGACGATCCAGAAACTGAAATCACCACACCGATGACACCAAGTGCCGCGGAGGCGATGCGACCTAACGTGATGGCTTGTTTGCCGGCTGGACCAATGCCGAACTTGTCCACGAACAATGCGCCCGAGGTTTGTCCAGCGACAGCAGCAACGGTGAAAATCGCTACGCCAGTAGCTTCGACCAGTTTGCTTTGCACAGCCACGAATGTTGCGCCGGAAAGTCCACCGAGCAAGTACCACCATTTCAATTCACCAGCTCGAACGAGTCCTGGGACAGACGCGAATGCTGTGCGAATTGATTTCTTGGTCGCCATAACGACAAGCAAAACTACGAGTCCCGTAACAAATACTGTCAAGGATGTAACAAGCGGGTTGTTTGTCAGCTTATTCATCTCGGCGTTCACGCTGGATTGAGCGCTAACGATTACCGATGCTACGAACGTCAACGCGATGTGGCTGAACTTCACGTGATGCGTTTCAGTAGGCGATGAAGTGCTCTGCGACATTTAAGGTAAACCAACGATTCTGTGAAAGTGACTCTCCTTGTCTATCACGGGCCAAACACGCATATGACTATTGCGGGAATGAGTTCTAGTCTGGAGGCGTTGACACATCAGAAGGAGGAAACATGTCTGCAGAGATAATGCTTCTGATTGGTGTCATTTTGGTGTCCTCGGCGTTTGGTGCCTATCGCAAGCGTTTTGATGGCGCTGTGAAAACTCCGACGGCTGGCTCGTTTGTGACGGCTGCGGAACTAGGCCATGACATGGGTAGTCAGGCAACCTTCATCCAGTTCTCATCGCCGTATTGCCAGCCGTGCAAGGCCACAGAGCGCCTCATTGGTGAGGTGGTTGCCGATCGCCATGGTGTGGCACATGTGGACCTGCAAGTGGCTGACCATTTGGATTTGGTCAATCAATTCAAGGTTTTGCGCACGCCGACAACAGTTCTGGTTGATGGCAATGGCCACATCGAATACCGTGCCGAAGGCCTACCGAAGCGCGAGGATTTAACGTCCGCTTTGGACAAAGTCCTTAATAAATAAGTATCTGGCCCCCTCAATAGTCCAGTTTGAGAAGAATCTGGCGTATTTCAAGGGTTTCGGTACGATTAAGGGATTGCAAATGCTAGGTAGGTGAGACATGGCTTCGGTCCTTTTGCTCACCCGTGCGCTTACTCCTTCGAGTAGCGTCCTGCCAGGTCTGGAATTGCTCAGCCACCAGATCAAAGTCATGAGCCCTGAGCCCACTGCGTTGATTACGGCGCCTGCGTGCGATGTCATCTTTATTGATGGTCGTTCGGACTTACCTGCCATTCGCGGGCTCTGCCGTTTCATGGAAACGACCGGCAACACAACTCCGTTGATTTTGATCACCACCGAAGGTGGGCTTGCCGCCGTCAATCACGAGTGGGGTTTGACTGACGTCATTGTCGAGTCTTCGAGCCCTGCTGAAATCGAAGCTCGCATTCGCCTGGCCGTTGGTCGCCAACAGCAAGAATTTGCAGCCGTTGCCACTGGCGAAATTCGTGCTGGTGAACTATCGATTGACGAAGATAGTTACTCAGCAAAACTTCGCGGTCGAACGCTCGACTTAACTTTCAAAGAATTCGAATTACTGAAGTTTCTTGCTCAACATCCTGGACGCGTTTTTAGTCGCGAACATTTGTTGCAAGAAGTCTGGGGTTATGACTACTTCGGTGGAACGCGAACGGTCGATGTTCATGTGCGTCGATTGCGCGCGAAGCTCGGGCCTGAAAATGAATCGCTCATCGGCACGGTACGCAATGTTGGTTACCGCTATGTGTCGGCTCCTGTTTCGAATCGTGAAACCCACGAAGTCCTCGCTTAATAATGTCCTTTACCGTTTCGGCGCTTGCGCATCTTGACGATAATGACATCGCGCGCATCAAAGAATTAATCCAGTCTGCAACAGTTCAAGATGACCTTGCTCCACTGTCTGAACACGTATTGATTCATCTAAATCACGGTGGCGATGAACATGACGAACACATTGTCGCTCGCTCTACCGATGGCATCGTGATTGGTTATTTGCATCTGGATCAAACGGACGAAGTTGCTGGTCCCGTTGTTGAACTCGTTGTTCATCCTCGCCACCGTCGCATGGGAGTTGGTCGCGCTCTGGTTCATGCTGCGACGGAACGCGCAGGCGATGATCGCTTGCGCCTGTGGGCACACGGCGAACTTGCAATGGCTTACGCATTGGCTTCCAACTTAGGGTTCAAAAAGACGCGCGAACTGTGGCAAATGCGCCGCTCACTTTTTTCTGCGATGCCGAAATACGACGTGCCTACGGGAATCACAATTCGAAGTTTTGTTCCTGGCCAAGATGAAGAAGCCTGGCTTGCTCTCAACGCTGAAGTGTTTGCGGAACATCCTGAACAAGGTCAGCTCTCTCGTAACGATTTAGATGTGCGCATGTCCGAGGGCTGGTTTGATCCATCCGGATTCTTACTTGCGTGCAAGGGCGACAAGCTCGTTGGATTCCACTGGACCAAGATTCACGGTGGACGTCGTGGCGGTGGACATGATCATCCTGAAATCGGCGAAATCTATGTTCTAGGCGTTGCGCCATCCGAACGTGGTACAGGCTTATCCAAGGCCCTAAGCCTAAAAGGTTTGGAATACTTGCGCGACGAAGGCTTAGGCGCTGCGATGCTTTACGTCGATGCCGACAATGATTCGGCAAAACACTTATACGAATCAATCGGTTTCATGCATTGGGACACCGACGTCATGTTTACTCGCGCTTAATTACAACGTTGTTTCGTAGTAACACAACACGATAGAAATACGTCCATGTCGTTTGAAGCGATAACCCTGCTGCTTCACAAAAATAGTTTTCACAGCAAATAAGTCAGGGCCACCCGAAGGTGACCCTGACTTATTTGTTAGTACTTAGTTTGCACTCAACGTAATTGTTGCTGTGCGCTTTTGGATGCCGCCTGCGATAGCTAAGTAAGTCTTCGCATTACGACGATCCCATGAGTTCTTCACTGTGACTACAGTGCCAGCTGGAACCTTCGGCGAGATTGCGAGAGTACAAGGCTTTGCAGGCTTGTACACCACCGTCTTGGCACGAGCGTTGTTAGCTAGTTTCTTGGTCACACCATAAGTAACAGTGCAGGTGTAAGCCGTACCGTTCTTTGGCAAGGTCCAACCCGTTGGAGTTGTCTTTGACGCAGCCTTTGGAATCGAGAACACCGTTGTGATTGGGCCCATGTAGTTGGACGTAATCGTTGGGTTAAGCGTCAAGGTTGTAACGTTGCCTGACTTAACAGTTGGCGTGTATTGAACCTTGAAACCGCGACCAAAGTTGATGTTCTTTGCAACCGTGAAACGCTGGGTTGAAACCACCGAGGCCATCGTGTCACCTGCCGGTGTATCACCAAACACACCGTCGCCAATTGGGGCGTTCGGTACGTCAACGGGTGGGGTCACCGGGTTAGCGATTGTGATTGTCTTGGTTACCTGCGGTGCTGCGAGATACGTTCCATCGCCAGCCTGGTCAACCGTGATTGTGCAGGTTCCCAGCGCAAGTGTTGTGAGAACACCTGCATCATCAACGGCACAGATGTCATCTGTGGTTGCTTCGAAATCGAGAGCAAGTCCTGATGATGCCGTCGCAGCCAATGTTGTGCCGTCTTCAGTCAATGGCAACGTTGTTGGATTTGCATCTGCATACGTAATCGTTTGAGCTGACTTATCAAACTCCCAGGTGAATGCTTGAGTCTTTTCAGAACTGCCTTCACCCTTTGGCTGCTTGACATTGATTGTGCAGATGCCTCGCGAGACGCGAGTGACAACACCAGTTGCATTCACAGTACATACAGCAGCTGTTGCCGATGTGTAAGTCAGACCTGAGCCTGGCTGATTCGGGCTGAGTAGCGAAGTTGCTGCTAGCGGCACCGAAGTAACTGCGGCATTCGCATGGCCGTTCAAGGCGGTTGCAGCTTGGCTCGTAATTGTTGGAACATCGGCGGTGGCCAAGTAGGTCAACGTTGTTGTTCCGATGACGTCAGTGCCAGTTGCACCCGACTTGATAGTCACAGTCACTGCACCAGCATTTGCAGCTTGCGCAGCTGTTGGCAATGAAACCGTGACGGACAAGTTGTTGTTCGATAGAACAACCTTGCTCGCTGTGTTCCATGTAACGGTTGTGGTCAGGGCATTTGATCCAGATGCGTTCGAAAAGACAACCTGGGTCTTGCCCGCAACAGGATTTAACGCGGTAGGAACTGTGTAAGTTACCTTGCCGGTCAAGCCTGTCGTGCCCTTCACAACGCGAGGTGCAGTGCTCGTGATTGCAGCCTGTGCTTCAGCTGGTTCGGTGTAGACGGTGAAGTGTGTCTGCACAGTTGGAGACATATTAGTTGTCTCACCAAGCATCACGATCTTTGTACCGACTGCAAATGGAATCGCACCAGCAGTTGCAGTTCCACGTTCATCGCCTGCAGCCCATGAGTTGTTCGCAGGATTGAATTTGATGCTTTGTGTGGATGCCTGGCCGTACATCATGTTGCTGCTACCGAGCAGAATCATGACCTTACCGCTAGGCAAGATAACGCCCGAGGCACCAACGATTGATGATGGTGCGGTAGCTGCAACTGCAGTAAACGTTCCAATCGCGCCACCTGTACCAGGAGTATAGATTTCGCCAGTCATCGTGGATGGAGCCGAGTTTGGAGATCCCGGTCCCATTTGCAAACCGCCCGCAACGAAAACCTTGCCGGCGGGAAGTGCAACAACAACAGGAGCAACACGAGCAGATGTTAGTGCTGGACCATCCGAGAAGGAGTTAGTTACCTCATCGTAGATCTTTGTCACTGAGCTGCCTGTAACTTGACCGCTACCAAAGCCGCTAGGAAGTGGCGTACCAAGAATCATGTGCTTGCCACCACCCAGAGCCACGATGTTGCTAAATGAGGCACCTAGATCACCTGTTACAGCAGTAAACGTTCCTGCTGTTGGGTCATAAATTTCTGCGTCAGTGTAAGTCACCGTCAAGCCCGTGTTGCAATTGTCGCCACCGAAAATCAAGACCTTGCCATTGGACAGAGACTGTGTATTGGCATTACAACGTGCCTTGGTCAGCGCGCCGGTTGCTGTGTAGGTGTTTGTAACTGCGTCATAAACTGCTGCGACCAGCTGGTTAGCTGACGTATGGGTGACGACGGCGTCGTAGTACGAACCACCTGCAATAAGCACCTTGTTATCGGCAAGTGCAGCAAGTGACGCACCACTCGGAAGTCCGTTCAATCCACCCGTAGTTGGGATGGCGGATGTCCACGAGAATGTTCCATCCACTGGGTTACTTCCAAGGTCAAGAATTTCTGACTTGTTAGCAGACGATTGCGACATTCCACTATTGCCGAACAGGAAGAACTTGCCGTTCGTTAGTTTCACTGTGCGGAATCCGCGTGAGTAACTTCCAGACATTGAGTTTGTGGAAGCCACAAACGGTAGAGCTGGACATTCAATTGCATCGTCACCGGCTGGCAACGCAGTTGCGAAAGAATCCCACGTGATGCGACCTAGGCCATCTGAGTCGTTCTTGAAGAACGCAAACGACATAGCCCCAGTGCTGGAATCCATTCCTGAAGTTGCGAATACCGATCCACCACCTGAGGCGCCAAAACCGAACACCGAGCTGGAGTATTTCGCAAGCGACGCGCCAACACCCATCAATGATGAGCCAACACGATCGGTCGACTGTCCGGCATCAACCAGCATCGCAGCAGGAATTGCCGATGTACTTGGATTTGGATTTTGTGGGCTGTAAGGCGTCGACTTAATCGATAGGAACGCAAGGTATTTACGACTCTGTGAACCATTAACAAGTCCCCAAATCTGGGTAGGTGAACCTGTACACGATGGACCTGAGACATTCATTGATCCAGCTGAGCCAAATGTTGAATCAATTGTTCCGTTGGCTAACAAACGCGAAACCGTAATCGTCGGAGTCATGCCCATGTTGTTTTGTGAAGTTAGGTAGAAGACACCGTTACCTGCAGCGAACGCATCCGAGTACGACGCCGAAGATGCACCGGTAACAACACGAGTTGGTGTTCCATCAGCTGCAATTTGGAATGCGATTCCAACTGCGCTATTGGCACTCATGCAACCCTGGTTATTGATAGCGGTGTATCCGTTGTACATCAAGGTGACCAATGTTCCACCCGATGTCACCGAGGTGTCGGCTGGGTTAACACCCGCAGCGTTCAAGCAATACGTGCTATTCGGCGCAATGACATCTGCCATTGTTGGATCGCCGATTGGCTTTGAGAACACGGATGTTGAGTTATCCCCTGTCACTGTCACCAAAATCGGTAAGTTGCTGAGTCGAGCCGCGCTCTGCGAAGTCAGATACTGCACACCACATGGAACATTGAGCAGCGGCGCACTTGATGCTGCCGAAACTGTAGTCACAGTGCTAATCCACTGACCATTTGTGGTGTTGTCATGAGTGAATGACGACGCGCAATTTGCGCGCAACGTAGCGTCTGTAAATGTGTACGAATTCGTCGTTGTAGCACCGGTTTGGTACGTCAAGCGATAATTTGTACCTGAATTTGTGTACGAAGAATCGAGCATGAACCACTTTGATTCGCCGTACCAACCTAGCTTGATGTTGCGGGTACCAGTTGAGAATTGATTGGCAACTGTCTGCACGCCAGCGGTACCAAAAGTTGAATCAACTGATCCATCACCCTTAACGTGAATCAACTTGTACTCAGCAAGTTTGTTATTTCCCGTTGAGATGGCGAAAAACTTACCCCCCACACCATCGCTCGCGGACTCGCGAGGAGCAGCACTGCGAATGAGCGTTATGGCAGAACCTGTGCTTGTGCCAACGTGTGCGTAACCTGGGCCGGTGCCCGTCGGAGCATCGCTCGCGAGCGAGGCTGACATTGCTGAGTCGACAGCTTGAACCACGTTGGCATTGTTTGAAGGAGCGTTAGCTGGAGGAGCTACGGGGTTTGCACTCAGCTGGCTAGTCGCTGCCGTCGACAACTTCACACGGATGGCGTAGAACTTGCCTACTTCAACTCCCGAATAAATCGGACACGAGAATGGGCTAGAGGTGATCGAGTCCGGAACACACGTCACTGTTGGGTTTGTACCGGTTGCTGCTGCGGTTAGCGCATCAGCTTGAGTAGCGCCGGCCCAAATTTGGGCTTCCATTCCCGTTAAATCTGGAATGTTTGCCGGCGCAGACCAGCTTGCGGTCAAGCCACGATGGAAAGCACGAATCGTAACGAACTGTGCTGGAATCGTAAACAACGGAGATGCGGCTTCTGTCCCCATAAAGAACGTCTGGTTTGTAGTTGCTCCACTCACGATGTTCGCATGATTGTCCAACGTGAAAATGCCGTCAGCGCTTACGGCAATTGCTTGAAGGCTATTGAATTTTTTGTAGATCGCAAGCGACTCGGTGTTATCGGCCGCTAACGAGCCGTAAAGCGGATTGTTTAATTTAACTTTGAAATTTCGGGCGTCGGTAATTTCACTTACAACACCGGTGTAATAGAACGAACTGCCCGTTGGCAAAGTATTTTGAACTGTGTCGCCTAGTGCCACCGGGGCATCAGCTGAGGTTGTAATTGAAACTACTTGGTTACTTGAGCCAGCAACAATCGCCTCGTGGCTGATTTGTACAACCTTGAGACCAGGCTTTACCGCGTCCACGATTGTGGCGTAATCCGAGTTAGTGCCCTTGACGATTCGACGGACGCGGTAAGGCGCAGTCTGGGTATCCATATAAAGGATATCGTCCGTTGCGGGATCAATACTGAAGTCGTATGGGTACAAACTGGAGGTCCCTGGAACATCCTTCAATGTCGTTAGCGCGCCAGTTGAGGTGTTGACCGATGTGAAGGTAGCAGCGATTGTCTGAGGGCTAGCTTGCACCTGCGACATCAGCACGAGCGAACCCTGCGAATCCATGTGTCCGCTGTAGATCGATGCAGAGCTTGGCAACGAAGCCAATGGAGTCGTTGTTGCGGCGGAGTAGTAGCCGCTGCCATTAACTGCAATCTTGAAAACGTTGTTTGACGACATGTTGTACAAGTTCAGGTTGGAGTCAACCGCGATACGGGAGTTGCGACGCGCTGAAAGTGAAGTTGCGTTAGCCACAACGGTTCCGGTCAAGGAAGTCGCAGTCGTGTCTGAGATATCAAATTTCACAACACGAATGTTGCTTCCATTTCCAGAGCATTCGAGTAGGTAAAGATTATTGCCGGAAACTGCCATCTGATCGACATCATCAATGCCGTTGATGGTCGCGCCTAAGGTGTTAGAACCAGTGGCACCGCAAAGAGTCGCATTAGTTGCATCCAAAATAACTGTCGGGGTCGAGTTAATATCGGCCACAGGCTTGCGGTACAGCTTGTAGCCCGAATAATCCGAGTTGTAACCGTACTTGGAAAGCACATACGCGAAACCGTTAGAGATTGCCATCTCTGGGCTGGAGAGCGTAGTGCCGAAGGACTTGCCAACGGTTAACTGGCGCGCGTCAGGGACAGACGCACTTGCTGGAGCAGCAACACCGGCAACCAGGCCAGTTACTGCGATCGCAAGGGAACTAACGAGTGCAACTGCACGCTTTGAAACATGGGCAAACTTTGTGGACAACTTCGTCACAACACTTTCCTTTTGGATAACCAAACAATGGTCTGACCCGAGTCAGACTTAACTAGTAAACCTCATGAAAAGTGATGCTTTGAACCAATAAACGCGCCATTTTTGTCGCGATGACAAAAATGAGGGGGTAGCCCCTTAAATTCCAGAAAGAAATATTTTTGACCCGGAAGTGAATTCCTGGCGATGTCCGTTTTGTACTATCCATACCGATTGTCGGCCACGAACTTCCCACTCAAACGGGCCGCCGACAAGCGCTGTCTCTTCATCAATGCCAACAACGTGGACTCCATCGGGAACTTCCAGCATTCGCAAGGCTAAATCTGGTACCCAGCCAAACATCTTGTCGAAATGTGGCAAGACTCTTATATGAGGTAGCACACCGAGTCCCCGTGACTCTCGCGGCGAGTGCAATCGAAGCGCTGGAATGTGATCGGCAATCGCCATCGCACCGGCCGAACATCCAGCAAGCGCAGCTCCTGACTGCCGCGCATCATGAATCGCCTTCCACACCAACGAGTCGCGCAATGTGTCCGCCAAAAAGTGAGGGTTACCTCCCGATAAATAAATCAGGCCTGCATCGTTGACAAGAGCAGCGAAGTGTGGATCGTTTGCGTCGTTGTTATCGCGAACGACAACCGGAACTTGAGTGACGCCAATGCGCTCTGCTTGCTTCTTGCCAAGTTCAATCCAACGACGCAATGACTCGTCACCTTCAGGCGCCGCTGCAGTCGGCAGCTGAACATAGATCGGATTGCGATCGCGAATGAGTTCAGCTTCGAGTTCTTGCATGACCGGCAAGTATTCGCCGGAACCGACAAGTGCGATGGGACCAGGTTGATGTGACATATCTATACGCGTTTGAAATCAGGAACTTTGAATGTCCCATTGGGAACCATCAGCAGTGTCTTTGATGGTTACTTGCAGTGACGTGAGTTGATCGCGAATGGCATCAGCTTCGTCCCATCGACCGCCAGAGCGAGCAGCGTTACGAGCCTGTAAAAGTGCCTCAATGTATGGGCCTACGACTGATTGCAGGTCAACACGAGGTGATGCTGCGAGCTGGCCCAGCCGTGTGATGAGCGCGTGAACTGTCGCGCGCGTATCGATGTCGCGATCCATTTCATCGAGTTCAAGCAACGCATCAACAGCCGCCAACACATTGCCTGTTTCTAGTAACTCTTCAACTTGATCGGCCGCAACGAACAACGGCTCTGTTGTTTCTGTGATGACGCGTTCGACATCGGCTTGCTTTGCGATTTCTTCGATTGTGGTTTCATCGCCACTCTTGACCTGCCACACATGGTCGCCCTTGCGCACTGTCATTGAACCGCGACCGAAGACTCGAACGACGTGTGTATCGAGATCAAAACTTACGCCTGTGTGTTCATCAACACCGAGCACGAAAACATCAGCAGGCAACTGCGCTTCGAGCATGCGCAATCGACGCTCGCCCATGTAACAGAAACGAGTGTCGTGCGTGCCACCTTCACTGTTGTCGAAGTGCGGGATCACCACAGCATTCAAACCAGTGTGACGACCAAGTAAGTTCAGGCCTTCATTCCAGAATGGATCTTGACCGACTTTGTAAATTTCATACACCGGAATTGTGTAGGCACCGGCTGTTAACGCCGCGGCAGAAGCCAGCACGATGACGCCGCGCTGCAGCACTTCATCAAAGTGCGGTGCAATTCCGGTTTCGCGCCAAACTTTCAATGCATATGAAGGGGAACCCGGTCCAGCAAACACCCAGTTCGCCGAATGGACTTTCGCGACGGCTGAGGCAATTTCGCCAGCTGAAAGTTCGGTCGTTCGCAAAGACACTGCGGTTGTGTTGGTGCCCACCGAATTGGCGAAATAATCCTCGAGCCGAGTCGTGAGCTCATCGGCATTCTCCTGGAAACCAAAGGGTGTATCGAGCACAATTCGGCCAGTTGCAGGCACATCCGCCAGAATCCGCTGGTGTGGGGTGACCATCGTCGGGCTCGTTTCGCCACTACCCATTACAACTATTTGCCTGCTCATTGCTTCATCATCCCACCGAATTCCCCTTTATTCATCTTGGGAAAGCAATCTGTTAGACGTTGTTAACCTCGCTATGCAAGGCTTTCGATATGTCCACGAATGTGCCATCCGAGAACATCGCCGCAAACCTGCCTGCAGATCGCTTCCTTGATCGAGAGCTGTCATGGCTTGCGTTTAATCAGCGCGTATTGGAATTGGCACAAGATGAAAATCTTGAGCTGCTCGAACGAGTCAAGTACTTGTCGATTTTTGCCAGTAACTTGGATGAATTCTTTATGGTGCGCGTCGCAGGATTAAAGCGTCGCATTGCAACCGGTATTGCCGTCAAAGCTGCAAGCGGTTTGCTGCCGCGCGAAGTTCACGACAACGTGTTGGCACAGAGCTACGAAACCATGAAGCAGCATTCAGATTGCTTCAACCAGGCTGTGCTGCCGGCGCTCGTGGCCAACGGAATCATCTTGCTGCGTTGGGAAGAACTGACGGTCGAAGAACGTACTGCGATGACAACACTGTTCGAAGAGCAAGTGTTTCCCGTGCTTACTCCCCTCGCTGTTGATCCCTCGCACCCATTCCCATACATCTCTGGTTTATCGCTGAACCTTGCTGTCGTCGTTCGTCATCCTGGAACCGACAATGAACTTTTTGCCCGCGTAAAAGTTCCACCATCATTGCCGCGATTCATCGAAGTTTCGTCACAGCGATTTGTGCCACTCGAAGACGTCATCGCTGGTCACTTGGACATGCTGTTCCCTGGCATGGAGATTGTTCAGAACCACACATTTCGTGTGACACGTAACGAAGATCTAGATGTCGAAGAAGACGACGCCGAAAACTTATTGCAAGCGCTCGAACGCGAATTGATGCGTCGTCGTTTTGGTCCACCAGTTCGACTCGAAGTTGAAAATTCGATGGATCCTTATGTTCTTAATCTGTTGATTAGCGAACTAGGTGTTACTGAAAACGAGGTATTCCGTTTAACTGGTCCACTCGATTTACGTTCACTCGACGAAGTCGCAAAACTCAATCGCGACGACTTGAAGTCACCGCCATTTGTGGCCCGCACAAATGCGACCCTTGCCGAAGTTGAAACGTCTACTCCACCTGACGTGATCGACATCATGCGTCATCGCGATGTTGTGTTGCACCATCCATACGATTCGTTTTCAACGAGTGTGCAGCTGTTCCTCGAACAAGCATCCGAAGATCCCAACGTGCTCGCAATCAAACAGACTTTGTATCGCACATCGGGAGACTCGCCGATTGTTGATGCTTTGATCAATGCCGCCGAATGGGGCAAACAAGTTCTCGCTGTTGTTGAAATTAAAGCTCGCTTCGATGAGCAGAACAACATTGATTGGGCACACAAACTCGAAGAGGCCGGCGTCCATGTTGTGTATGGCGTTGTTGGTTTAAAGACTCATGCGAAGTTGTCGATGGTCGTTCGTTCCGATGGCGGTCGCTTACGTCGGTACGTCCACATCGGAACGGGTAACTACAATCCGAAAACCGCAAGAGCGTATGAAGATTACGGACTTTTGACGACTGACCCAGCCATTGGTGAAGATGTCGCGAGTTTGTTCAACCACCTGTCCGGTTACTCGGTGCAAGGCGATTACCAACGTCTCATCGTTGCGCCAAAGGAAATGCGCAGCGAACTAGTTGCCAAGGTCGAACGCGAAATTGAAAACGTTCGCAATGGTCACGCGGGATTCATTCGCATGAAGAGCAATGCGATCGTGGATGAAACTGTCATTGATTCGCTGTATCGGGCATCACAGGCTGGCGTGAAAGTTCAGTTGTTGATTCGTGGCATTTGCGCTTTGCGTCCTGGGGTCCAAGGGCTGAGTGAAAACATTGAAGTGCGCAGCATTTTGGGTCGCTTCCTTGAACACAGTCGTGTGTATGAATTTGGCAATGCCGGCAAGCGTGAAGTCTGGATTGGTTCGGCTGACATGATGCACCGCAATCTGGATCGACGTGTCGAAGCTTTGGTCCGTCTTGGCGATAGCGATGGCGCAGCAATTACCGAAACCATCGATGTTGCGTTCGCTGACACAACATCTGCCTGGCACTTGCACTCGGATGGAAACTGGGTTCGCAAACAACTTGATGACAATGACGAACCACTCGAGGATTACCAAGAGTTCTTGATTCGAAGCCATCCAGTCGCTAAGCCTGCGGCTGATGTTGCCATGCCACGCATGCTCGACAACATTTTGAATCGAGTTGGTTTCCGTGCCCGATAACGCAATCATTGCTGCCGGAGCAGTTGTCACCCGCGAAGGCGCATCTGAACGTGAGTACTTACTTATTCATCGTGGGTATCGCAATGACTGGACATTCCCGAAAGGCAAAGTTGATCCAGGCGAACACATCATTGCTGCGGCAATTCGCGAAGTGCGTGAAGAAACTGGTTTTGCAATCATGCTTGGCGTGCCTCTTCCAACCCAGTCGTATTCGGTCAAAGGCCGTGACAAGTTTTCGCATTATTGGTTTGCCACATATTTGTCAGGTGAATTCGTTGCCAATGACGAGGTCGATGAAATTCGTTGGGTGACGTACAAGCAAGCTGTGAAGCTGATGACGTACCCGCATGATCGTGATGTTCTCGATGCTGCAGCTGCTGCGCCTGTGACTACCGCGCTCATTATTTTGCGTCACACCCAAGCAACCAAGCGCGCTGAATGGGCCGTTGCCGAAGATGCGCTGGCGCAAGTTGATTCGAGTCGTCCGCTCACTGCAGTTGGACGCATGCAAGCAAGCGGCCTGGTTCCTGCGATTGCCGCTTTTGGTATTAGCAATTTGCACTCATCGGACTCTCGACGTTGTCGCGACACCGTGGGTCCTTACGCAGGAGCCCGCAGCTTGGCGATCACTCTCGAAGAATCGTTGAGCGAGGAGCAGCATCTGATTGATCCAACTCGGGCCCAGAATCGCGTGACCGAAATTGCAGGCAGCGCGAGCCCCACATTGCTGTGCACGCATCGCCCGGTCATGCCGACGGTGATGCAGGCCTTGACTGAACAACTCGAGGTTCGCAATGTTGGTAAGCGCGATTTTGATCCTGCCTTGACCCCTGGGTCGATGGTCATTTTCCACCGCGACGCCCAGAACCCAGCGGTTGTTTATGCCGTGGAACGCCACATTCACTAGTTCTAGCCGAGTTACGCTGCCAAACTTTTAGGGGGCCAACACACGTGAAACCCGCGAAAGGTTAACAACCCAAATTAACCTTGTTCACGAGTTGTTTAGGATACAAACCCCCAAAACAATGGGTATTTTCCAAAGGTTAACAACTTTGAAAAAGGCCAAAATATTAATTCACCTATTGTTAACTTTCCGATAAACCTGCGTTTCCCCCCACTGTTTACCTTCAAGACATAACGAAGGACCATCCATAGGAGGACCGCGGTGAAAATCACCCGAATCGCAATTGCAACCGTTGCAATCGCAACCACCCTGTCGCTAACTGCATGTGGCAGCGACAACAATGCAAGCAGCTCGGCATCAGCTCCAGCTGGTGGCGTAACAGGTGCACTGAAGGCATCAGGCTCTTCAGCACAGAAGAACGCAATGGCCGAATGGGTCAACGCATTCCAGACTGCTAATCCCGGCGCGACCATCGACTACCAAGCAAATGGTTCAGGCGCAGGCGTACAAGACTTCATCAACGCACAGACTGACTTCGCTGGCTCTGACTCAGCACTGAAGCCAGAAGAAGTTGCTGGCGCAGCAGCTCGCTGTGCAGGTAACAATGCAATCGACATCCCAATGGTTGGCGGAGCAATTGCTCTTGCTTACAACATTGATGGCGTTGATTCACTCGTGCTTGATCCAAAGACAACTGCTGGCATTTTCACCGGCAAAATCACCAAGTGGAACGATCCAGCAATTGCTGCACTTAACGCTGGCGTAGCTTTGCCAGCTGCCACAATCGCTTCATTCCACCGCAGCGATTCATCAGGCACCACCGACAACTTCACCAAGTGGCTCATCGCTACAACTCCAGATACTTACACCCTCGCAGGTGGCAAGGATTGGGTTGCTCCAGGTGGACAAGGAGCTAAGGGTTCCGACGGCGTTGCCTCATCAGTTGCATCAACCAAGAACTCAATCGGTTACATGGAATTGTCATTCGTACAAACCCAGAACCTCAAGGCTGCAAAGATCGACAATGGCGGCGGCGCAGTTGAAGCAACTTCGGATGCAGCAGCAAAGACCATCGCAGCAGCAACCGTTAAGGGCACCGGCAATGACCTTGCTCTTAACATCGACCGCACCGTGGCTGACGGCGCTTCATACCCAATCGTTCTTGTGACCTACGAAATCACTTGCGAAAAGGGCTTGGATGCAGCTCAGGCTGCACTCGTAAAGTCATTCCTAACCTACACATCATCAGATGAGGCTCAGGGTGCGCTTTCAGGTGCTGGCTACGTGCCAATCACAGGTGACTTGCTGACCAAGGTTCGCGCCTCGGTCGCAGCAATCTCCTAATTACGACCCGCGGGATGGGGCGTCAGCAGAAATGCGGGCGCCCCATTTTCCTGCCACTGACGAACAAAAATCCTGGGCTGCATGTCACCCAGAAGCACTCAAAGTGAGACACTAGAGCCATGACTCAGGGCCTGATCGACCCACCGAAATCATCAATCAGCGGTAGCGCTGTGCGACGTGGTGACCAGATATTCCGCGGTATTACCGTTGGATCTGGACTTCTTATTTTGTTGGTGATGACAAGCATCGGCATTTTCCTTACTTGGAAAGCATTGCCATCGTTTTCACACAACAGTTCAAACTTCTTCACCGAATCACAGTGGTTCCCTGATCAAGACACACCGATTTTCGGAATTGCAGCATTAGCGTTCGGCACATTTGTTGCTGCGATCATCGCAATGTTGCTTGCTATGCCAACCGGTATTGGCACTTCACTCTTCATCACTTTTTACGCACCGAAGAAACTCGCTGGCGTAATGGCATTCTTTATCGACTTGTTGGCCGCAGTTCCTTCTATCATTTTTGGTTTATGGGGCCTGCAGTTCCTCATGCCACATAGCGAAGGTGTCGCTCGCTGGCTCGATCGCTATCTCGGTTTCATTCCAATTTTCCAGAACCGTACTGACCTCTACACAAAGAGTTTGCTGATTGCTGGAATCGTTTTGGCAATCATGATTTTGCCAACCATCAGTGCCATCAGTCGTGAAGTGTTTAACCAAGTTCCTCGCAGTCACGTTGAAGCTGCACTTGCACTTGGCGCGACTCGTTGGGAAATGGTGCGCATGGCCGTATTGCCATTCGGTCGTCCTGGCATCATCAGTGCCTCGATGCTTGGTCTTGGTCGCGCACTTGGTGAAACGATTGCGGTCGCACTTATTCTTTCTGCGGTCTTTGAGGTCAATCCACACATCACCGAGCCTGGTGGCAACACATTTGCTGCGAACATCGCACTCAAGTGGAACGAAGCCGGCCCTAACGGCCTATCAGCGCTGATTGCTTCAGGCTTGGTTCTGTTCTTGATCACTCTGGGAGTGAACTCGGTAGCTCGTGGCATTATTGCTCGCCGTAAAGATTTCTCAGGGGCACAGTAATGAGTACACAACTTCGCGGAAGCATTCTTCCTAAGTGGTTCGCCGTTGCTCTTGCCGGTTTATCGATTGGCTCTGCCGTAATGATCGAGCGCACCACAAGTGTTGCTGGTGTCGGCGGCACAATCACGTTGGCAGTGTTGTTGTACTTGGTCCTACAGACCACATGGAGCTTCACAGTCGAAGGTCGTCGTCATGCGATTGACCGTTTGTTTGCAACGCTGATGTATTCATCATTCGTTATCGCCGCATTGCCATTGGCCACGTTGATTTGGACCGTGGTGAGTAAAGGCATCAAGGAACTCGACATGAATTTCTTGAGCCACTCAATGCGCTCGGTCAGTCCATCAAAGCCTGGTGGCGGTGTGTATCACGCGCTGCTTGGCACTTTGGAACAAGTCGGTATCGCAACACTTATTGCAGTCCCGATTGGCATTCTGACAGCGCTTTATCTCGTTGAGTACGCACGCGGTGGGCGTTTGGCCAAAGCCATCAGCTTCTTCGTCGATGTGATGACTGGCGTGCCATCGATTGTGGCTGGTTTGTTTATCTACACCGCGTTCGTTCTCACGTTTGGGTTTGATCGTTCTGGCTTTGCTGCCGCACTCGCCCTGACGATTTTGATGCTTCCCGTTATCGTTCGCGCGACCGAAGAAATGCTCAAAATTGTTCCCGCGGATTTGCGTGAAGCATCTTTGGCACTTGGCATTCCGAAATGGAAAACCATTTTGCGCATTGTGTTGCCAACAGCAATCGGTGGAATTATCACTGGTGTCATGCTTGCCGTTGCTCGTGTTGCTGGCGAAACTGCTCCACTGTTGCTCACCACGTTCTTGTCCCAGTCGATTAATCAAAATCCATTCGCTGGTCCACAAGCTGCAATTCCAACTTTCATTTGGGATCAAATTTCCAGCGCAACTCCAGCATCGCTGGATCGCGCTTGGGCAGGCGCACTCACACTGATCTTGCTCATCATGGTTTTCTATGGAACCGCAAAACTCATTGCTCGCTACTACGCACCGAAGGCATAAACATGGCAAAGCGAATTGACGTCAATAATCTGAATGCGTTCTATGGCAACTTCCGTGCCGTGGCCGACGTGTCACTCACAATCGAGCCACGTTCCGTCACAGCCTTCATTGGTCCATCGGGCTGCGGCAAGTCAACAGTTCTTCGTTCATTGAACCGTATGCACGAAGTCATTCCAGGCGCACGCATCGAAGGAAGCGTTGAACTTGATGGCGAAAACATTTACGGTGCTGGCGTTGATCCAGTGAACGTTCGTCGAACAATCGGCATGGTGTTCCAGCGGCCTAACCCATTCCCAACAATGTCGATTCAAGAAAACGTTCTTGCCGGCATCAAGCTCGATACTGGCCGCAAGTCCAAGACTGAACTAGCTGAAATTGTTGAGCGTTCCCTCAAAGGCGCAAACTTGTGGAATGAAGTTAAGGACCGCCTTGATCGCCCAGGTGCTGGACTTTCGGGTGGTCAGCAACAGCGTCTCTGTATCGCTCGTGCGATTGCGGTTCAGCCCGATGTGTTATTGATGGATGAACCATGTTCAGCACTTGACCCGATTTCAACCATCGCAATCGAAGACTTGATTCACGAACTTAAGAATGAATACACAATCGTCATCGTGACTCACAACATGCAGCAAGCTGCGCGCGTGAGTTCATCGACCGCATTCTTCAACTTGGCTGCAACAGGCGAACCGGGCCGCCTCGTTGAAATCAACCCGACTGACCAGGTCTTTTCAGCACCACACGAAAAGGCAACCGAAGATTACATCTCGGGTCGTTTCGGGTAAATCACGCTTCGATTATTTGGCCTTTGCCAATAACGACGATTCCGCCTTCGCTGACGGTGTATTTCTGACGGTCACTATCAAGGTCTACGCCGATTTGTGCGCCGTCCGGGACAACAACGTTCTTGTCGATAATGGCACGTCGAACTACCGCACCTCGACCTACGCGTGCACCTGGCATCAAGACTGAACCGTCAACATACGCACCGTCATCAACGCGTACTGCGTGAGCGACGACGGACGAGCGAACGTGCGCGCCAGAAATGATCGAACCGGTTCCCACAATCGAATCGTGCGCATTGCCACCTTGGACGAACTTCGCCGGAGCAAGCGGTGGCAGCGTTGTCAGGATGCGCCAGTCATCGTTGTACAAGTTGAAAATTGGATGAACGGATACGAGATCCATGTGGGCATCGTGATAGGAATCAAGCGAACCCACATCGCGCCAGTAGCCACGATCGCGTTCTGTGGCACCAGGCACTTCGTTTTCGGCAAAGTCGTAGACCACAGCTTCGCCGCGTTCGGTCAACATTGGAATGATATTTGTTCCCATATCGTGAATTGATGCCGGATCTTTAGCATCTTCTTTCAACGCAGCGATGAGGGCTTCACGAGTAAAAATGTAATTACCCATCGAGGCAAAACATTCATCAGGGAAACCTGGAATCGTTGGTGGATCAACAGGTTTTTCGAGGAAGCGTTCAATCTTTTTACCCGAAGCATCAGTTTCGATAATTCCGAAACCACCAGCTTCAGCTTTTGGAACGCGAATACCAGCGACAGTGACAGCTGCGCCAGATGCGATGTGTTGTTCTAGCATTTGGGCCGGGTCCATGCGGTACACGTGGTCGGCACCAAAAACGAAAACGTAATCAGGATCGGCGTCATAAACCAAATTCAAACTTTGGAAAATTGCATCTGCTGAACCTGTGTACCAACGTGGACCTAGACGCTGTTGTGCAGGAACCGGCGTGACGAAGTTTCCGAGCAAGTTGCCCATTTGCCACGTGGTGGTGATGTGCTGATCGAGAGAATGAGATTTGTATTGCGTCAAGACACAAATTCGGTGAAAACCAGCGTTCACCAAGTTAGAAAGTACAAAGTCGACGAGGCGATATGAGCCGCCGAACGGAACAGCCGGTTTTGCGCGATCTGTAGTTAAGGGCATAAGTCGCTTGCCCTCGCCACCGGCGAGAACAATACTCAGCACATTTGCGCGTCTTGCCACCCTCCAACAGTACTCAAAAGCCCTAGTCTTAAGTTGTGAAAATCTCAATTGTTTCAAAAGAATGGCCGCCCGAGATCTATGGCGGTGCTGGCGTTCATGTTGAACACTTAGTTGCAGAGTTGCGCAAACTGGTGGATGTCGACGTCCACGCCTTTGGCGAACCAAAAGAAGGTGCCAAGTCTTACGAGACGCCAACTGAGTTGGAAACAGCCAATCCAGCAGTCCAAACCCTTGGAATTAACCTTGAAATGGTTCGAGATTTTGCCCAAGCAGACGTTGTTCACTCTCACACTTGGTATGCCAACATGGCTGGGCACATCGGTTCAATGCTCCACGGCATCCCACACGTTTTGACCGCGCACTCACTTGAACCTCGTCGACCGTGGAAAGCCGAACAACTCGGTGGCGGATATCGGATTTCAAGTTGGGCCGAAAAGACGGCTTACCTGGCCGCGGATGCAATCATCGCCGTGAGCAACGGAATGCGCAACGACATTTTGGATTGCTACCCAGAAGTAGACCCCGCCAAGGTGCACGTTGTCTACAACGGCATCGATACTGATGCGATTTCGCGCGTTTCCGACAATTCGGCGCTCGTGAAGCATGGAATCGATCCGCAACGACCTTACGTGCTATTTGTTGGTCGAATCACTCGCCAAAAAGGCATCATGCATCTATTGCGCGCAGCTGAGCAATTGCCACCTGAAGTTGCTCTCGTTTTGTGTGCCTCTTCGCCTGATACACCGGAACTTGGCCAAGAAGTATCTGATCAAATCTCAAAACTTTCTTCGACGCGAACGGGCATCCATTGGCTCAAAGACCAATTACCTCGACCGGAACTTGTTCAGGTGCTTTCACATGCGGCGGTATTTGCTTGCCCCTCGATTTATGAACCGCTTGGCATCGTCAACCTCGAGGCAATGGCTTGCGAAGTTCCTGTCGTTGCATCCGACGTCGGCGGCATTCCTGAGGTTGTTGTCGACGGGGTTACAGGAACATTAGTTCACTATGACCAAAATGACACTGAATCGTTTGAGAATGGGATTGCTGCTGCTCTTAGTCTTGTAGTTACAGACCCAGCATTGGGTCAGCGCATGGGTCAAGCGGGCCGAGAACGAGCTGTAACTGAATTCGGCTGGGATCGGATTGCAAAAGAAACAATTGCGATTTATCAGAAAGCGATCTCAGATGGCTCGGCATCAAGCGGAACACGTTAAGAATCCCAAGCTCGGCTATCTGCTCTATCTCGGCGCTGCAACATTGTGGGCCGTGAATGGCACAGTTTCTAAAGTCGTACTGCAGGAAGTTGGCGACCCACTTCGAGTTTCGCAATTTCGTGGAACGGCAACGGCGCTAGTTCTGATTGTGTGGGTTGCCGCAACGAACCGAAACGCTTTCCGGATCACGGTTAAAGAAGCTTTGATGCTCGCTGCTTACGGCATCATTGGCGTGGCAATGTGTCAATGGTTTTACTTTGAATCAATTTCGCGCATCCCAATCACGGTAAGTTTGCTCATTGAATTTATGGCGCCAATTTTTGTGGTGCTGTTTGTGCGTTTCGTATGGCATCAGCCGGTGCGTTCAACCGTGTGGATTGGGCTTGCACTTGCAATTGCCGGTCTGGCATTAGTTCAAGAAGTCTGGAACGGCGTCACGCTCAACAAGGTCGGATTATTTTTTGCAATGGGCTCGATGTCCTGCCTCATTGTCATGTATCTAATTGGCGATAAAGCAAGTCAGCGTCGCGATCCGATTTCACTGTTGATGTGGGCGTTTACTTTTTCGGCGCTGTTCTTTGGCATCATGCGTTCATGGGGAAGCTTCCCCTGGTCGTCACTAAGCGCAACTGTCACACCTTTTGAAGGTAGCCATTTCCAATATCCAATCTGGCCATTCTTTATGTACATGGTGTTGTTTGGAACCGTGGCGCCATATATTTTGGTTATCAATTCGATTCGTCACATCGGTGGAGCCGGCGCAAGCATCATGGGCATCACTGAACCGCCGATTGCCGCAGTCGTAGCATGGATTGTGTTAGGCGAAGCGTTGAGCTTGATTCAGATTCTCGGTGGCATAGTTATTTTGGCTGGCGTTTATATCGCGGAGAATGCGCGTGAACATAGTGGCGACGACAACGAGCACGTAGTTGTCTCGTCGGAAGTTAGCGAAGCGGTTTAACTTAAGCTGACGCAATCTCAGGTGTCGGTTGAGGCGCAACGCGACTGATGATTCCAAAGGCCATGGCGATGCTTTGGCCAATTAGACCAGCAAAGAGCAAGGTGCCGATTCCAACCGTGCCGCCCATGGCCCAACCAATCGAAAGAACAACAATTTCAATCATTGTGCGCACGCGACCAATGCGAATGCCAGTTTTATAGTGAAGTCCGGTCATAAGGCCATCACGTGGACCTGGACCGAGGTTGCTCGTGATGTAGAGAGCGCTACCAAAACCCACCAAGATGATGCCGAACAAGTCTTCGGCAATTTGTAGACCGAGATTCGTTGGCGTTGGGAAAACCGGAATCATGACCTGGAGTGCAAGCGCAATCACGATGATGTTCATGACAGTTCCAAGACCTGGTCGTCGCTTAAGTGGAATCCACAACAACAGAACGGAACACGAAATATAGAACGTTGACCATCCGATGGACAGGCCAGTGAGTTTCGAAATACCTTGGGCAAAAACTACCCATGGTGAAACACCAATATTGGATGCAACAAATGCAGCTTCACCGGTGCCGAAAAGCCAGAGGCCCGCGATAAGTACGAACAGAGTTTTTGGACCAGCTTTCCAATTGGATTCGCCCGCACCCCATGGAGTCACGGGGACTGTAAGGGCCGGACGAATCCAATCGAGAAATTTACTCATGCAATTAAACGATGTTGGCTTCGGGGCGAAGCTGGCCACCGTTTGCAAAACGATCGGCACTCATTGGCGAGATATCGACGAACGGCTTTTCACCAAGGTAGAGATCGCGCAAGATTTCGCCGATGGCTGGACCTTGCAGGAATCCGTGGCCGCTGAAACCTGTTGCGTACAACATGCGTGATACCCCGGAGTATTCGCCAAGGATTGCGTTGTGGTCTGGAGCCACGTCGTAATAGCCAGCCCAACCACGACCAACGCCAACTTCGAGCAATCGAGGTGCGCGGTGGTAAGCCAGTTCAGCAAGCTTTTCTGGGAATGCTGGATCGCGCGTGAGGTCCCAGCCGTAATCCGTTGACTTGTCCGAGAAGCCCATCAACAGACCCTTGCCTTCGCGGTGCCAGTACAACGAAGTCGCGTAATCGATTGTCATCGGCATGTCAGCAGGTACGTCATCAAAGTCAGCGCCGAGTGGTTCGGTGATGAGGAGCTCGCGCTTGAGTGGCTTTACTGGAAGGTCGAGGCCAACCATTGCGCCAATTGCAGGCGACCAAGCACCGGCACAGTTGATGACTGCGCTGGTCTTGACTTCGCCGGCAGATGTTTGAACTGCAGTGATTTCGCCACCAACAACAGTGACGCCTGTTGCTTCAACATTTGTCAGCACAGTTGCACCGTGACGACGGGCGCCCGAGGCGTAACCCATTACGACGGATTCTGGTGTGCAGTAACCATCGTCAGGCGTGATGTGTGCAGCCAGAACGTCTTCGACGTTCAAGATTGGGTTCTTGGCATGAGCTTGTTCAGGCGTCAGCATTTCGGAACGAACGCCGAACTGATGATGAATCGCCATTGAACGTTCGAAAAGTGCAACGTCCTCGGGACGGGTCAATGCGAACATGTAGCCAGGACGATGGAGGTCGATTTCTTGACCTGGACGAGTGTTGAAGTCGGCGAGCAAGCCGAGTGAACGTGCACCGATTGCGACGTTGAGTTCATCGGAGAAGTTCGCACGAACGCCGCCTGCAGCCTTTGATGTTGAACCGCTAGCAAGTTCATTCTTTTCAACGAGCAATACGCTCACGCCGGCCTCGGCAAGGTGGAATGCAGCGGATGCACCCATGACGCCGCCGCCCACAACTACAACGTCGACTTGTTCTGGAAGATTAGCCATTGCGATTTACCTTTTGCCTCTTCTTTGCTCGCTAAAGTGTGTGTATGACTCAGTATGACGCACCAAATACGCCAACTGTGGCCGGAGCCATCTTAGATTTATTGTGGCAGGCAGGCGTGCGAGTTACGTTCGGCATTCCGGGCGTGCACAACCTGGCATTTTGGGACGCCCTCGCTGAAAATCGCCCGTCAATTGTGGGTGTTCGCCATGAACAGACGTGTGCGTACGCCGCCGATGGGTTGGCTCGAACGACCGGTCAGATCTCTGTGGCATTGACCACAACTGGGCCAGGAGCCGCAAACACGATTGCAGCTTTTGGTGAAGCGGCGGTATCGGGTTCACCCGTGTTTGTTATTTCTTCCGAGGCACCTATCGGTAAGCGCTCGCCTGAAGGCACGCGCGGCATGTTGCACGAGATGGATGACCAAGCTGCGTTATTCGCGCCGCTTGCGAAGAAACTTCATGGTGTAGCAATGGCCGTGAGTGTGACCGATGGCGTAACTGCCGTCGATGTTGCTGCTGAGATGATTCGTGATTTGCTGCGCGCTCCGGCTGGCGCTGGCTACCTCGGCATTCCGGCGGATGTGTTGTCACAGCCATTTACTTCGGCAATGCCGACTGTGGAAATGGGACAAGAACGAATCTCGGTTGATACTGCCGCAACAGTTGCAGCACTCAAAGATGCGAACAAGATTGTGATTTGGGCCGGCGGTGGCGCGGTTGATGGCAGCCAGGAAATCGCAGCGTTGGCCGCGCATTGGAATGCTCCGATTTTGACGTCGTTTGCGGGTCGTGGAATCGCAGCTGATTCGCCATATACACTTCGCGCGCCGATTCACGAACCTGAGGTTGAGCAAGTGCTTGGCGCGGCTGATGCTCTCGTCGTTTTCGGTAGCCAGCTTGATGGCATGAATACTAAGAACTGGAATTTGCCTTGGCCATCGACAGTGGTGCTGGTTGACGTTGAACCAACTGTCGCGATGCGCAACATTGATCCAACTGCAGTGCTTATTGCGAATGATATTGCTGAAGTCGCGACGCACTTAATTGGCGACACAAAGCCACACAATGAATGGGTTGATGTGTCGACTTTGAATCGAGTGATTCGCCATCGTTTGAAGAATGATGAAAAGTCTGCGCGCGGAATTCAGATGGTTGAAATCATCGAAGAGCATTGGCCAGCCGATGGCGCGATTGTGTGTGACATGGCGGTTGCTGGTTACTGGAACGGTGTTTACGGAAACCAGCCACGACCACGACGTCTTGCCTACCCCGTAGGTTGGGGCACACTTGGCTTTGGTTTACCGGCTGCGATTGGTCCAGCTGCTGCGGGTCAACAGACACTTGCAATTTGTGGTGACGGTGGCGTCGCGTTTGCAGTTGGTGAGCTTGCCACTATCCGTCAAGAGAATTTGCCGTACACGCTGCTCATCGTTGACGACGGTGGATACGGAATGCTTCGCTTCGACCAGATTGTGATGGGTCATCCTGAACGCGGCGTTGATTTGTTCTCGCCAGATTGGGCAGTGCTTGCACAGGCTTATGGCTTATCGTTCACTGAAACCACGCTCGAAGATTTGGGCGACGCCCTTGACCTGAAGCAACCAGGAATCATCTTGCTGCGCGAAAAGCTTTACCCGCCCAAGAGCACTAGCCCGCGCTGGAACGAATAACTGTTTGGCAATCGAAAAAGGCTTCCGGTTTATCGGAAGCCTTTTTCAAACAAACAGATCGAATGCTCAATCCGGTTTAACGAACCACTCAAAGTTTAACGCTTCCAGGTGTAGCTGCGTTCGACGCGCGAAATGTGTAACGAGTATTCGTCGTACCACTTTTCCCGACCGAGTTGCATGGCTTCACGATGCTCGAGATTTTCGCGCCAAGTTTTTAAGGCCTCATCGTCACGGAAATAACCGACGGTAATTCCACGACCATCTGCGCCGCGAACACTCTCCATGCCGAGGAATCCATCGACCTGATTAACGAGGTCGACCATGTGATCGCTCATATCGCCGTATCCTTCGTCACCCAGTGTGCGAGTGCTCGTGAAAACAACGGCGATGTATGGCGGCTCAAACTTCATTACTGAAAACGCTTGCCTGTCAGTTGCTCGTAAGCGGCGACATAACGTTCGCGAGTCTTTTCAATAACTTCATCTGGCAACGCCGGTGGAGCTTCGCCCGAGTTCTTGTCCCAACCTGATTCAGGCGACAGCAACCAGTCACGCACGAACTGCTTGTCATACGAAGGCTGTTGTTGACCTGGCTTCCATGATTCCGCTGGCCAGAAACGTGATGAGTCCGGGGTGAGAACTTCGTCAGCAAGAACGATTTGATCCTTGTGCGTGCCACGCAAACCGAAACCAAACTCGAGTTTGGTGTCCGCGAGAATAATTCCGCGACCACCTGCGATACGCGTAGCGGTTTCATAAACGGCAAGGGTCAGTCGACGAAGCTGTTGAGCTTCTTCCCCACCGATGGTCGCCATGACTTCGTCGAACGTAACGTTTTCGTCGTGATCACCGATTGCAGCTTTGGTCGCTGGCGTAAAGATTGGCTTTGGAAGTTTCGAACCATCGACTAGACCCGGCGGCAAACCAACGCCACAGATATTTCCATTGGCCTTGTAGTCAACAAGTCCCGAACCAGTCAGGTAACCGCGAGCAACACACTCAACAGGCAACATGTCCAAGCGCTCGCAGTAAGTCGCACGACCGGCAACAGGTGCTGGAACATTTGTCGACAAAATGTGATTCGGCACGATGTCTTCGAGACGATCAAACCACCACAATGACATTGCGGTCAGGATGCGGCCTTTGTCTGGAATGACAGATGGCAATACCCAGTCGAATGCCGAGATGCGATCGCTTGCGACGAAAAGCAAACGTCCGTCTTCAGCTTCGTACAAGTCGCGAACTTTGCCGGAATAAACGTGAGTAAAACCTGGCAGGTTGTATTCGGATGGTTCGATGATCACAGGATTGGCTCCGGACGGTAGGTATCGGCTTGCGGGGTTCGTGCGACCAGCGCAGAAACTTGTTGGGCAACGGCGGCAACTTGGGCCTGCGCAGCGCCAGTGAACTCGAGTGGTTGTGAAATCAATGCCTTGAGTTCATCAAGAGTCAGTTCGAGACGACCATCGGTTGCTAAGCGGTCGAGAAGCACTTCGCCGCCACCACCGTCTGGGCCACGCATGTCGAGTGCGACTGCAACAGCATGCTCCTTGATGACTTCGTGTGCGATTTCGCGACCAACGCCCTTGCGCACGGCGGCCATCAAAATCTTTGTCGTTGCGAGGAACGGCAAGTAACGCTGAAGTTCTC
Source organism: Candidatus Nanopelagicales bacterium (assembly GCA_023260395.1). Lineage (GTDB taxonomy): Bacteria > Actinomycetota > Actinomycetes > S36-B12 > UBA5976 > UBA5976. Next base: position 6,191 of record JALQVI010000001.1, on the reverse strand, counting down.
GTTCGATAACTGCTGGGAATGCGCCAAATTCTTCGAGCACGGTCAGAGTTGTTTCAAGCAAGCCGTCCATGGCAAAGAATGCATCAGGCAATGCAACGCGACGAACGACTGAGCAGAAGACATCGCCTTCGTTCCACTGACTGCCTGAAAGTTCGCCGGCCATGGATGCATAGCCTCGAAGAATGACAGCAAAACCATTGATGCGCTCGCACGAACGAGTGTTCATCTTGTGTGGCATTGCGCTGGAGCCAACTTGGCCTTCTTTAAAGCCTTCGGTGACGAGTTCATTGCCAGCCATCAAACGGATTGTTGTGGCAAGGCTGCTTGGACCACTTGCTAATTGAACAAGCGCAGTCACGGTGTCGTAATCAACCGAACGTGGGTAAACCTGGCCGACGCTGGTGAACACGTTGTCGAAGCCCAAGTGCGATGCAATGCGTGACTCGAGGTCCGCGAGCTTTGAAGCATCGCCACCCAAGAGATCGAGCATGTCTTGCGCAGTGCCAACGGGCCCTTTAATTCCACGCAGTGGGTAGCGTGCGATCAAATCTTCGAGACGCGCAATCGCGACCATCAATTCGTCGGCTGCCGAGGCAAATCGCTTACCTAGTGTTGTGGTCTGGGCTGCAACGTTATGACTACGACCGGTCAGCGCAACATCGCTGTAGCGAACAGCGAGTTCAGAAATCACGCGGGCAGTTGCAACAGCCTTCATGTGCATAACCTGAAGCGATGCAACAACCTGAAGTTGTTCAACATTTTCGGTGAGATCGCGGCTTGTCATGCCTTTGTGAATGTGTTCGTGACCAGCAAGGTCGCAGAACTCTTCGATGCGAGCCTTCACATCGTGACGCGTTACGCGTTCGCGTTCTGCAATGCTCTCGAGATTTACATCATTGATAACAGCTTCATAGGCTTCGATAACGCCATCAGGAACATCGATACCAAGTTCCTTTTGGGCCTTGAGGACTGCAATCCACAAACCGCGTTCCAGAACAATCTTGTTTGCTGGCGACCAAATTTCGGCAACTGCTGTGGATGCATAACGTGATGCAAGAACATTCGGTAGATAAGGCTTACTCATGGAACGTGGACCTCTCCGTTGGCTGCGCGTTCGGCAATGTCGGTGCGGTGATGTTCACCGGAAAACTTGATGTGGTTTACGCCGTTGTAGGCATTGGCGCGTGCTTCATGCAAATCCGCGCCACTTGCTGTGACAGTGAGTACGCGACCACCACTCACAACAATGTCGCCATCGTTGTTACGTGTGCCTGCGTGGAAAACCGTTGCGTCAGTGACGTCGTTCAATCCAGTAATCACAGCGCCAGTTACAGGAGACTCTGGGTAACCCTCGGCAGCCATAACCACTGTGACAACACTTTCGTTCTTCCATTTCAGTTCTGGAAGCGACGCCAACGTTCCGGTTGCAGATGCAAAGAGCAACTCGCTCAATGGCGAATCAAGGCGTGTAAGAACAACTTGGGTTTCAGGATCACCGAAACGCGCATTGAATTCGATGACACGTGTGCCGCGTGACGTTAGTGCAAGTCCTGCATACAGCAAGCCACTGAACGGAGTGCCACGCTCGGCCATCTCGTCCACAGTTGGTTGCAACACCTTGGCGACAACTTCTTCGGTGAGACCAGCAGGTGCCCACGGCAACGGAGTATAAGCACCCATGCCGCCGGTGTTGGGACCCAAGTCGTTGTTAGCAACGCGCTTGAAATCTTGAGCAGGGCTTAATGGAACAACGGTCGTGCCATCAGTGACGCCGAACAAGCTAACTTCGGGACCATCGAGGAACTCTTCGATGACAACAGCACCGTCGGGACGACCTTCGATGCATGCCTGAGCGTGATCAAGCGCAGCCTGGCGATCATCGGTGACAACAACGCCCTTACCTGCGGCAAGACCGTCGTCTTTAACTACGTAAGTCGGACCAAAATCATCAAGTGCTGCGGCGGCCTGATCAACGGTCGTGCACAAATGCGCGCGGGCGGTCGGTACACCGGCGTCGTTCATCACTTGCTTGGCGAAAGCTTTGCTTCCCTCGAGTTGTGCGGCCGCGGATGATGGGCCAAAAACTGGAATTCCTGCAGCGCGTAGATCATCAGAAACTCCAGCGACCAACGGCGCCTCGGGACCAATAACAACTAGGTCCGCAGCAAGTTCTTTTGCCAAGGCAACAACAGCCGGGCCATCTGTGGCATTAATTGGATAGGTCGGCGCATCTTGCGCAATTCCGGCATTACCTGGGGCACACGATACTTCGACGCCCGAATCGCGCTGCAAGGTCCTCACTAGCGCGTGTTCTCTCGCACCACTGCCGATTACGAGGATTTTCACTTTCCTATTTTAGGGCAGAGACGTTGCCCCTAAGAAACCGCCGAAACCTATAGGTGCTTGAGCATGCGGGTGTTGCCCAAAGTGTTGGGCTTTACGCGCTCGAGGTCCAAGAATTCAGCCACACCTTCATCGCCAGACTGCAACAACTGAGCGTAAATCGCCGGATCCACCGGAGCTTCGGCAATGGGTTCAAAGCCAAAATGGCCAAAGAAGTCAGTTTCAAAGGTCAAGCAAAAAACTCGAGATAGCCCTAAAGCATGAGCACGGTCCATCAACGCCGTAAGAATCTGTCCACCGATTCCTTGGCCTTTGAACTCTGGCAATACGGCGACGGTGCGAACTTCACCGAGGTCCTCCCACATCACATGCAGAGCACCACAGCCAACCACCTGACCATCGAGTTCGGCAACGACGAACTCTTGGACATCTTCGTAAATAGTCACAGTGTTTTTTGACAGCAAACGGCCATCTGGCGAATAGCGGTCGATGAGCTCGCGAACGTTGCGCACATCTTTAGTGCGAGCAGGGCGAATCACAACAGCCATGATTACTCGGGCTTTACCAACGGGAACAAGATGGTTTCGCGAATGTTCAAGCCAGTCAATGTCATGAGCAAACGATCGACACCCATGCCAACGCCGCCACTTGGTGGCATGCCGTATTCGAGTGCGCGCAAGAAGTCTTCATCGAGCTGCATGGCTTCGCTGTCGCCGCCATCCTTTAGTGCAGCCTGTGCAACGAGGCGTTCACGCTGAATGATTGGGTCAACAAGTTCGGAGTAACCCGTACCAGCTTCGTATCCATCGATGTAGAGATCCCATTTTTCAACGACGCCAGCAATTGTGCGGTGATCGCGAACTAGTGGCGAAGTATCAACTGGGTAATCAATGACGAATGTCGGGCGAACAAGTTTTTCGACGACGTAATGTTCGAGCAACTCTTCGACGAGCTTGCCGTGAATTGCCTTTGGGTCGTATGAAATTTCAGCAGCGTCACATAGTGCGCGCAAAGTTTCGATTGGTGTAGCTGGAGTAATTTCCTGACCAACTGCTTCGCTGACTGCAGGGAAAACAGAAATACGTTCCCAATCGCCAGAAAGATCGCGAGTGCCACCTTCGACAAGCTCGTAATTCAACGTGCCGTGCACTGCAAGTGCGGCTTCTTGAATCAGAGCCTGTGTCAGGTCAGCCATGTCGTTGTAATCGGCGTATGCCTGATAAAACTCGAGCATTGCGAATTCTGGTGAGTGCGTTGAATCAGCGCCTTCGTTACGGAAGTTGCGATTGATTTCAAACACGCGCTCGATGCCGCCGACAACGCAACGCTTGAGGAACAACTCGGGTGCGATGCGCAAGAAAAGTTCCATGTCGAACGCATTCGACTTTGTGACGAATGGGCGAGCTGCTGCTCCACCGTGCATGGTCTGCAACATCGGTGTTTCAACTTCGATGTAATCGCGCTTGAGGAAACTATCGCGCAAGCTACGCATCACAGCAGGACGCAAACGAGCGATGTGACGAGCAGTATCGCGAACAATCAGATCGGCATAACGCTGACGTACGCGCGTTTCTTCGTTCAAAGGCTTGTGCAGGTTCGGTAATGGACGCAATGCCTTGGCAGCCATGTGCCACTTGTCAGTCATGACCGACAATTCGCCGCGCTTGCTGCTGATGACTTCGCCTTCGACTGCGACATGGTCACCGATGTCAACAAGTGACTTCCATGATTCAAGCGCTTCTTCGCCAACGCGATCGAGCGACAACATAATCTGAAGCGCTTCACCTGCGCCTGCCTGAATCTGTGCGAAGCATAACTTGCCAGTGTTACGCATGAACATCACACGGCCGGCAACACCAACGATGTCGCCAGTTTCATCTTCAGGAACCAGATGCGGGTACTTTGCACGAACGGCAGCAACGGTTGTGGTCACTGGAACGGTGACTGGGTACGCCTGGCTACCTGATTCAAGAATCGCAGCGCGCTTCTCGCGACGAACCTGCATCTGTTCTGGCAGGTCGTCTACTTCAGGAGTTAATTCATCAGTCACGTGTACAAGGTTAGTGGGTTAGGCGTTGCGCTCGAAAATGAGACGAAGGCCAATGAGCGTAAGGTCGGGCTCGTGATGCGTAATGGTGTCAGACTCAGGAACCACTACTCCTGCAAGGCCGCCTGTTGCAATAACAGCCTTAACGTCCTGACCTAATTCATCAGAAATGCGGTCAACGAGACCATCAACCTGACCAGCAAAGCCAAAGACCGCGCCGGATTGCAAGGCCTCAACAGTGTTCTTGCCGATGACATTGCGAGGTGTCACTAGTTCAACCTTGCGCAGCTGGGCAGCACGCGAAGCCAAAGCGTCAATCGAAATCTCGATGCCAGGAGCAAGTGCTCCACCAAGGAACTCGCCCTTTGCAGAAACCACATCCAAATTGGTTGATGTTCCAAAGTCAACAACGATTGCGGGTCCACCAAACAACGTAAACGCAGCTAGCGAATTCACGATGCGATCAGCGCCAACTTCTTTTGGATTGTCCGTCAGGATTGGCACTCCAGTTTTAATACCAGGCTCAACGATGACTTTAGGAATGTCGACGTAATAGCGATCTAGCATCGTGCGCATTTCGCGAAGTACAGCTGGAACCGTTGAGCACAACGCGATGCCACTAACTTCTGGAGCATCTCTTAGCAAACCTTGGAAGGTCAATTCGATTTCATCGGCAGTCGTGCGCGCATCCGTTTTGATACGCCACGAACGCACGAGAGATTCACCATCAAACAAACCCAGAACGGTATTTGTATTGCCAACGTCAATTGCAAGTAACATCATGCACCTTTGATTTCTATTGCCATGTTGTCGATAAGTCGAACGCCTTCAACGTTTGCAGCAATGAGCACACGGCCGCGACCATTTGCCAGCACGTCATGCATGCTCTCGTCAGTCACGACTAGATAGTCGACTGAAATTTCTGGAGTTTCTGCAAGCTGTTCCGTCGCAGCATTGAGTGCTTCGTCGATTGGGTTACCGCGTACCACAGATTCTTTGACCGCGATAAGCGCTTCCGGAATACGAGCAGCGAGCACTCGTGATGATTCCGAAAGACGTCGGTTACGGCTCGACATCGCCAGCCCATCAGAGTCGCGAACAGTTGGAACGCCAACAATCTCAATCGGCATGTTGAGTTCGGCAACCATGGCCTTGATCAAAGTCAGCTGCTGGAAATCTTTTTCGCCAAACATTGCATAATTCGGCGCTGTGATGTTGAGCAGTTTATTCACTACTGTGAGAACTCCTCGGAAGTGCCCAGGACGACCAACGCCTTCGAACTCATTGCCTAATGGTCCAGGTTCGACTGTCACTGTGTTTGCATGTCCCGTGGGATACATCTGTTCCACGGATGGAACAAAAACTGCGTCGACGCCAACAGAGCCAAGCATTTCTAAGTCGTGTTCGAGAGTGCGCGGATACTTGGCTAAATCATCAGCGTTAGTGAATTGAGTTGGATTAACAAAAATCGAAGCGATGATATACGGGTGTGCGCCGGTATTTGCCGATACGTGGTGTCGGGCCTGTCGAACTAGCTCAAGGTGACCGTCGTGCAATGCGCCCATCGTGTAAACCGCAGCAACAGGTTTATCGCTGTGTTGCGCAGTCCACTCCCGCATCGCCAAGATCGTGTCGATTACCTGCATCACTGATCACCCAAAACATCGAGCAAATTTTCCGCAACCTGTGCGGTCAAAACACCAGCGTCAAGTGCGCGTTGTGTTGAAAGTCGGGCCATCACACGATACGCATCTACTGTTTGCGGACTATTTTCAGTTAGCACTTCAAGATGAGTTCGAAT
>JALQVI010000019.1 GCA_023260395.1 Candidatus Nanopelagicales bacterium | reverse complement strand
AGGTATCGATCCTTACGACCCTGCGATGGTTCAGCCCTCCAGTATCGATGTGCGTTTGGACCGCTTTTTCCGCGTGTTCGAAAACCACAAATATCCACACATTGATCCTTCGGTTGAACAGGCTGACCTAACTCGCGAAGTGTCAACGGAATCCGGCGAACCTTTCGTTTTGCACCCAGGCGAATTTGTTTTGGGTAGCACATTCGAAGTCGTGTCTTTGCCTAACGACGTGGCAGCTCGCCTCGAAGGCAAGTCCAGCTTGGGTCGTCTTGGTCTACTGACTCACTCAACTGCCGGGTTCATCGATCCTGGATTTTCTGGTCACGTGACTTTGGAACTTGCAAACGTAGCGACGTTGCCGATTTTGTTGTGGCCAGGAATGAAGATCGGCCAGGTGTGCTTTTTCCGCATGACCTCCGAAGCAGAGCATCCGTATGGCTCGAGCGTTTATGGGTCACGTTACCAGGGACAGCGTGGTCCAACGCCAAGCCGTTCACATGCGAATTTCCATCGCACGATTATCACAGACTAGAACTTAAAAAAGGGCCTCACTCGCATTCGAGTGAGGCCCTTTTTGTTTGGTACTTACTCTGACTTAGATACGCGATCCAATAGCAATGTTGCGATGTCAACAACTTCGGTTGTTGCCTCACTTCCAGATTCCTGCGCACGTACTGTTACTGCGTCATTGAGCATGACTGAACAGAATGGGCAGGCAACAGCAATTTTGGTTGCTCCGGTTGCGATAGCTTCATCGCCACGGTTTTGATTGATGCGTGTGCCGATGCGTTCTTCCATCCACATACGACCGCCACCGGCGCCGCAACAGAATGACTTTTCTTTATTGCGATCCATCTCGACAAGATCAACGCCGGGCATGTTGGTGAGAAGCTCACGCGGTGGCATGTAGATCTTATTATGACGACCGAGGTAGCAAGGATCGTGATACGTCACTGTCTCATCTTCTGGCTTAAGCAGGGTGAGACGGTTTTCGCTAACAAGCTGGTTCAACAGCACGGTGTGGTGAACAACTTCGAAGTTGCCGCCGAGCTGCGGGTACTCGCGGCTAATCGTGTTCAAGCAATGCGGGCATGTAACAACGATTCGCTTGGCACCAAGTTCGTTGAGAACCTCAACGTTTTGCTGCGCCTGCATTTGGTACAGGAATTCATTTCCAGCACGTCGTGCAGGGTCACCAGTACACGTTTCGCCTTCACCAAGGACCATGAAGTTAATTCCTGCAGTATGGAGCAACTCAGCAACAGCCTTAGTGGTCTTCTTAGCGCGATCATCGTAAGCACCAGCACAACCGACCCAGAAGAGGTATTCCACGTCATCAGGAATCTTGTCTTCGCCTTCCATGCCAAACACACGAACAGGGAATTCAATCTCTTCGATCCATGCGGTGCGACCATTGGCATTCATGCCCCATGGGTTGCCCTTGGTTTCGAGATTCTTGAATAAACCAGCGAGCTCTGATGGGAATTCGCTTTCAATCATCACTTGGTTACGACGAATGTCAACGAAGTGATCGATGTGTTCAATGTCGACCGGACATTGTTGAACGCAAGCACCACAGGTTGTACAACCCCACAATGCTTCGTAATCAATGACAGCGCCTTCGTTAGAACGATGGCCTTGTGCGTCATAACCATCGGTATCTGCATGAGGCAGACCCGAACGATCGCCAACCAAAGGACGTGCAGCCTCGTCTTGAACTGCTTGCGAATGCGCGGCTTCTTCGCCAGCCAAAATAAGCGGTGCCTTTGCGAACAAGTGATCGCGCATGTCCATGATCATGAGTTTTGGACTTAGCGGTTTACCTGTGTTCCAAGCAGGGCATTGACTTTGGCAGCGGCCACACTCTGTGCAACTCAATAAATCGAGATTGCCCTTCCACGTGAGGTCTTCGATTTTGCTGCGACCAAAAAGTGCATCGTCTTGTGGATCTTCAAAATTAACTTCCTCAAGTCCTGCGTACATCGGCAACAACGGGCCGAGTGCATTTGGACGACGGCTGAAGAAAATATTGAGCGGCGCAGCTCCGATGTGAAGGTGCTTGCTGTTAAGCACAAAAAGCGAGAAGCCAAGGATCACGCCTATGTTGAGCCACAGGCCAACCATCTCGAGCCATTCATTTGCAGTTGTGCCAAGTGGGTGTAACCAACCGGCGACAGTCTCAGTTGCAAACGCTCCACCATTCATGAATGGGAAATTGTCTGTGCCGTTATCCACGCTCACGTTGTATTGCGCTGCGCGGTACAACAACAGAGTCCAAATCACGTTGAAAATCATGAACAGGACAAGCCATGCAGCACCGGTATGTGAGCCAAAGAATCGTGATTCGCGGCCTAGAGTCTCAGGATTTTTACGAATGCGAATCACCGCGAACATGATGATGCCTACGATTACCAAAATTGAAAAGAGGTCTTCAAAGAATCCGATGACAGGCAAGTGGCCAATCAGTGGCACTGCGAATTGATTATTAAACAGCGCGCCAAAAGCTTCCAGAATTGTCAACGACAGTACGAGAAAGCCCCAAAAGGCGAATACGTGTGCGATGCCGGGGATAGTCCATGCCAAAAGTTTTCGCTGACCAATAACTTCGGTGGCCTGTGTTTTGACTCGTTCACCGCGATCACCGGTGCGATTAGGGGCTGGTTGCCCGGAACGTACTAGCTTGAACAGGAACATCAAACGACGTGCGGAAAGTCCAAGCAGTACAAAGGTAATCAAAAGACCTACGGTCAGGCGCAGTGTCATCGAATCGCTCATGGTCGTTGTTGTCCGATCGCGTGGGAATTGGCTTAAAAGCACCCTATCGCAGGCTTTCTGCTCGATATCGGGGAAATTTTCGTGGGTTTAGACACGTTGCATCTGGCGTACATTAATTGTGAGAGCGATTCAGGGAGTAAATGTCGTGAAACTTACAAAGGGTATTGCCGTTCTGGTCGGTACCGGCTTGGTCGTTTCACTTTTAGGCTTGTCATCGGCATCAGCTACTGCATCGGCCACACCAGTTGATACTTCGGTTTCATTGGTGATACCGGAACCTGCATCGACAGATAGCACTTCGATCCAGCAAGCCGCGATGACTTTCCTGTCTCGACATCGTTACGACTGGAACCTCAACGGTGTTGAGTTTGGGCCGGCTCGCGTTGTGCCCACCATCGATGGAACCTTTGTCATTCGGTTCGCCCAAATGGCCAACGGTCATGAAGTGATGGGCTCGCTTATTGCCCTGACACTCGATGCCTCACATGCGTTAGTTGCCTACACAATCAAAACTGGTTCATTACCGAGCACGTCAACATTTCAGAACACTTCACAACGTGTTACTCGCACAGCAACAATGTACTTCGCGCAGGGTCACAAATTACTTGGAACGCAGGTTCACTCGCGTGTCGTAGGCACGGCCATCGCTTCACCTGAGCTTGTCGATTTTGTCCATGGTCAGGCTCGAAAAGTTTGGATTGTTCAAAGCAGTGTGATTGGCGCGCCGGCAAGCGTTGACACGATTTACGTTGATGATGAATCTGGAAAAGTTCTACAGTCGGTTTCGAGCGTTCGTGATGTGACCTCCGCGCCATTGGTGTGCAATCTTCAATTGACTGATGGCACATATGCGGCCGCAGGAAATAAAGGTGCAATTTCTCGAGTAAGTGTCTCGGTGAAATTGAGCCGTCGTAAAGCTCATACTGGCGAGACACCTATCTCTGGATTGAAATCACGTCGATTGTGGGTAAGCGTTGCCAGTACCTATGGTGGTGGCGTATCGAGCAACATCACATCGATCAGAGTTCCACGCGGTTATGTTGTGTCGGTTACTCCGCACTTTGTTCATTTGAGCGATCAAGTGGTTTACAGCATTTTCGTCGGTACTGGTCGCAAGCAGCCGACACAAACAAAGATGCGCCTATGGACATTAGGTTACGTCCTGGATTCAGCAACAGAAACTATCGATGGAAATTTGCCAAAATCTGGAACGACAATGCATGCCGTGGGAACCACGTCGGGCCATGCCTTGTCATTTATTAATCTCAGCGGTGCAACTCTGCCTTTGTGTAATTCAAAAAACGCAGGAACACGCGCAAAGACCAAAAATAAGTTTGATGCAAAGGAAAAAGTGAATGCGATTACCTTCATCAATCGCACGCGTGAATATTTCAAAGCCAACCTTGGTATCGACATTAATGACGAGAAGTACTTGGGAAATATTTCACCTAAGTTGAACTTCAATAAAACGGCCAACTGCGGACCAGCATCTGACAACACGCCAATCACTTCGGGTTACTGCACTCCGCGTATAAGTGCCTTTACGAATGTATGTGCATCTATGAATGGGAGTATTGCGTGTCCGAACTTCGCAAATGCGTTTTGGACTCCGTGGATGTCACACGATTGCCGATCAAACTATTGCAGTGGCATTTTCCTCGGTCGTGGTTTTGTCGCAGACGATGTAGTGTCACATGAACTTTCGCACGGAGTAACGAGTGCAACTTCTTTTGCATTGGGTTATCTAACTAATGATGCAAACGCTTTGAGTGAGGCTTATTCAGATTTCTTTGGTGAGGCACTCGACCAACTCAATGTGGCTAAAGGCGAGAAAGCAGATCGACGTTGGGCCATGGGCGAGGACGTAACTGGTCCTGTGGCTGGACCATTCCGATACATGAACGGCTTCGGAGGAATCTCTGCAATTAGTCGTTCTTGGAATCCGCAAGCGGATGAACACACAAACAATGGACCGGCTAATCGATTCGCATGGTTACTGGCTAACGGCGGAGTGCAAAACACCATTGCCCCAACAGCACCTGCGAAAATTACTGTCAATGCGATTGGTACGACTCCTGCCGACGGCTTGTGTCATCAACAATCGCAGTGCACTGCGATTATCAATATGAACAAATTGGTTTTTCAAGCACTTCCAAACCTCACCAGTTCCAGCACATACTTTGATTTTTCTCGTGCCATGCGAATCGCCTGTCAAACATTGAATCGCAAGAACAGTCGCTTGTTCCCAGCCAGCTACTGCGAGCAAGTTCACCGCGCTCTCATTGCCACCGGAATCAGTACGCTCACGATTGATCCGCTCACCTTCACCTACGCAGGCGTTGACACTGACAATTCGATTTCGACAACTATTAAGACGTCGTCGAAAATCTCCGTGCGACCAGCTGCGAGCTTGACTGCCAAGGGCGTGCACGTCACACTGCAATCACGCGCCAACTCTGTAGATAATTGGCAAACCCTCGATGTCACTCAATCAATCAACAGCGACAACGTCATTACTTTCACCGGAATGCAATTTGTTGCGGGTGCTGAATACCGTGTGGTTACCACCAAGGACGCAACTGTCGATGAATTTTCAAGCGCGAGCGCATCGGCGCTCCCACCACCACCGTAATCGCTAGTGAAGGTGCTGCATCGCCCATGCGTAGATAGCGATAGCACCGGCAGCTGAAGCATTCATGCTTCGAGTGGAGCCGCGCTGTTCGATACCCAGGATTTGCGTGCACGCCTCAATTCCTTCAGGCGACATTCCTGGGCCTTCTTGGCCGAAATACAACACGCACTTTTCTGGCATGACCGAAGTTTCAATCCAGCCGCAGCCAGGCACGTTATCGATTCCCACAATTGGGGTTTCGTTCTCGATCGACCATTGCTTGAAGTCGGCAACTGTTGGGTGGTGATACAGATGTAGGTAACGATCGGTGACCATAGCCCCGCGTCGATTCCATCCCTTTTTGCCGACAATGTGTACGCCAGCGACATTGAATGCATTTGCGGTTCGAACAATCGACCCGATGTTGAGATCATGTTGCCAGTTCTCGATAGCCACGTGCAGTGGGCTGCGTTGAGTATCGAGATCAGCAACAATTGCTTCAACAGTCCAGTAGCGATATTTATCGACGACATTTCGTCGATCGCCTAGTGTCAACAACTCAGGATCGTATTGCTCGCCTTCGGGCCATGGTAAAGGATGAGCATCAACACCAATGACTGGATAAAACTCGCCAGGTCCTAAGTTGCTACGGTCAGGCGCACTGTCTTCAGAAAAAGTCATGTGTCAGATGCAACTAAGCCGAGATAGTTTGTGCGATGGCAGCAATGTGCTCGGGCTCTGAACCACAGCAAGCTCCGAAAACGTTAATACCGATGGCGTGCATGTCATGGACAAACGAAGCGTATTCTTCAGGCGAACCGGTGTAGACAAATTCACCGTCAACAAGTTGTGGTAACCCAGCGTTCGAAGTCAATACGATGTACACACCGTCTGGTTTTGCATCGACAAGTTCTTGTGCGATGACGCGCATTTCATCGGTACCGCGCCCGCAGTTTGCGCCAATGACGCGAACGCCCATCTTGGCAATTTCTTGAATAGCGGTTGCTGGTTTAACACCCATCATTGTTCGTAGGTTCGTATCGAAACTCATGGTCGCCACGACAGGCATTCCTGGCGCAACTTCCTGTGTTGCCTCAACTACGGCACGAACTTCTTCAAGGTCGCTCATCGTCTCAATCAGAATGGCGTCTACTCCGCCATCGACAAGTCCGCGGATTTGTTCAGCAAAAATTTCTTTCGCAGTTTCAACTGTCAATGTGCCCATAGGTTCCATCAATTCACCCGATGGACCGACATCGCCAAAAACAAAAAGTGCATTTGGGCTTGCGTTAACAACTTCGCGAGCAACTTCAGCAGCGGCTTTATTCAATTCGTACACGCGATCTTCGAGGTCATGCATCGCTAGACGAGGACGAGTTCCGCCGAAAGTATTTGTAGTGACGTATTGCGCGCCGGCATCGGTGTATGACTTCAGTACTGCACCAACGCGGTCTGGAAGTTCAACATTCCACAACTCGGGTGCGCCACCATCTGTGAGTCCGGCATTTTGAAGCGCTGTACCCATTGCGCCGTCGCCAACAAGCGTGTTTCCGGCGTCAAGATATTCGTAAAGGTTTGTCATCGTCAGCCCTCCGTATTCAGTGAATCAAGAAGTTCGTTCAACTTTGCTTCGCTGAGTTCTTCTTCGATATTGCGGCTAATCTCCTCAGCAATGTCAACAACAGTTCCTTCTGCGGTCGTCCATTCCGAGCGATTCCAGCCGTTCATGTAAGCATCGGCATCCGAGGCACCAACGCGCATTGCAGCTTCGTCGATTGCCTCTTGGAAGCGGGCAGCAAGGGCCACTTTGAAAGTGTCCGTTTCGTCGCGTGCCACGACCATCGAAGGGATTTCACGCCAGTAAGTAATTTGATATTCAGCCACGTTGTAATGCTACTCGTGATACTCGCTCTTGCTGTGTGGCTTGGTGGAATAGGTGGCTATGGTGCGCCATGATTGTTCTGAGGTGGTTACCAAAATGTCCGAACTACAACCCGAGCGGGAACGTCCTTTCTGGCACCACACCCATCGAGGTGAACCCCGTTGGCCAATCAGTTTGGTTGTGTTGACGGTCATTGTTCTGCAATTGACATTGCCAGAGAATTTGAATGTCTCGAATTCAAAATTGGTGTGTGCCGTAGAAGGACTTTTACTGATTGCCGTCAATGTGTTGAATCCCGCACGCATTAGTTCTCATGAAATCTGGCCACGACGACTCAATCTCGTTCTTTTGGTCGTGATGTCTGGTGCCAACTTGGTATCCATCGCAAACTTGATCAACCAACTGCTCCATGCAGGTGTCAAGAACCCAAATGAGCTGTTGCTATCTGGTGGATCTATTTGGCTCACCAATGTAGTTGTTTTTGGATTGTGGTACTGGGAGTTTGATCGTGGCGGCCCGGGTGCTCGTGCCGAAGCCAAATATCACGTGCCCGACTTTATGTTTCCTCAAATGAGCGATCCCGATCTTGCCGAACCCCATTGGGCAGCATCATTTTTTGATTACCTCTATATGTCATTTACAAATTCGAGTGCATTTAGCCCAACCGATGTTTTGCCACTGACTCGATGGGCGAAAGCATTGATGCTTGCGCAGTCTTTGACGTCACTCGTTGTTGTGGCTCTCGTTATCGCTAGAGCAGTAAATATTCTTCATTAATTGAAGATTCGTCACTTAGAGTGAGGAAGTATGAAGCGCGTTCTCATCATTCATGGTTGGACAAATCGACGCCAAGTTAATCACTGGCAACGCAATTTGGCCGTAGCCCTTCAACGCGCTGGTCACGCGGTTGCATACTCCCAGCTTCCGAACACTGACAATCCAGTTCTTAGCGAATGGCTCGAAGTCGTTGAAAACGACCTGACGATTCTGGACGAAGTTTCTGATGACGAGCTTGTAGTCATTGGACATTCGCTTGGGTGCCTGACTTGGCTAAACGCGGTAGCAAGTGGTGTAGTGAAATCCGCAGTGAGTCGAGTGTTGCTTGTAGCCCCTGCAGATCCCGCTCTTTGTGATGATGCAGCAACTTTTCAAATTGATGTGAACAGCGATTCGCTTCGCGAGCAGGTACACAACATCGCAACAGCCACCCTCCTTGTGGGCAGTGACGGAGACCCGTGGATTCCGCGCGGAGTGGAAGCAACTTTTGCAGGACCATTAGATTTGCCGTTCGTCATCATTCCTGGTGCATCGCACTTTGCTGGTGAAGAAGGTTGGGGTCCTTGGCAAGGTGTCTTTAATTGGGTCCAAGATCCAACGGCAGATATTTCGGTGCGCTGATTCTTTGTGAAGCCCGAAACATCTGCGCTCTTGCAGTTGCCAGCATTTAAAACACTGCTCCTTGCACGTACGATTTCAAATTTTGGAAATGGACTCAGTCCCGTAGCCCTGGCATTCGGTGTCTTGAGTTTGCCAGGTGCCACAGCACGATCATTGAGTTTGGTGATGTTCGCGCAACTATTGCCAATCGTTGTATTCATGTTGATTGGTGGTGTCATCGCTGATCGCTTCCCGCGAGCGATGTTGATTGGTGTCTCGGATATCTTGCTGAGTCTCCTAGTCATCGGTAACGGCATTTCATTAGCTACACATCACGCAACTATTCAGACGATGATGATTATTGGATTTGTCGGTGGCACTCTGAATGCCATTTGGTGGCCAGCGATGTCGGGCCTCGTCCCAGAATTAGTGCCCGAAGACCAACTACAGCCTGCTAACTCTTTTGTCGGGCTAGTGTCCAACTTCGCAAATATTGTTGGTGCCGTTACGGGTGGAATCATCGTTGCGGCAATTGGTTCTGGGCTTGCCATTGTGGTGGACGGAATTACATTTCTCATTGCAGGCCTTTTAGTGCTTCAACTTCGCTCATTTGGAAATCGCCGTGAAGTTAGTGAGCATTCATCTTCGGTATTCGACGATCTCGTTCATGGGTGGCGAGAATTCACGTCACTGAAATGGGTAGTGACTGTTGTCGCGGGATATTCGATTATTGCAATGCTGTTTGAAAGCGCCGTTACTGTCGCTGGACCGGTTTTTGCTAAACAATCACTCGGTGGTGCAAAGCCGTGGTCGTGGATTTTGGCGTCTTTATCGTTGGGCATGGTTGTCGGCGTACTTGTTACGGTTAATGCCCGGCCACGTCGACCATTAATTGTGGGGCTGAGTGTTCAAGCCGGAATGGTGGCTTGGTTCCTATCCATGGGCCAAACCACATTTGTGCCGTTAATTATGCTCTGCGCATTTATGTGCGGATTTGCAATGGATTTCTTTATGGTGATTTGGCAGACCGCGCTTCAAGCGAATGTGCCGCGTGAATCGATTTCGCGCGTTGCGTCGTATGACGCCTTTGGGTCGCTATTTTTTGCACCACTTGGATTGGTGATTGCCGGGCCGATTGTTGAGAAAATTGGCACGCGCGCAACATTCACAACCTTCGCAGGAATCATGACAATCGTTTTGATTGCCATGATGTCCGTGCGAGAAGTTTGTCAGCTACCTAACCAACAAATGGATTAATGGCCAGCTGCACCTTTGCGGTGAGCTACAAACCAGTCATGGCCGAGCTTGCGAATCTGACCTTCGGTCAACGCAGGAAGGTCCGCATTTTGTTGGCCGACAATTTTGGCTGCGAGTCCCGAGTTGTGTGAATCAACATGTTCGCGGAAAGCAACCATTGTGTTGGCTTTTCCAGTGCCATGTCCCAGCAATAAAACTTCGCGGGCATCGTCTAGTGCTTCGGCCACATTCTTGAAGTAGGCCGGATCAGACTTGCTCGTTTCATGTCCGCCGTGGTGTTGTGCTTCGCGCACATGACGGTTTTCAAACTCAGTCTTTGAAACAACAATGAATTCTTTATCTTCGGAATCAACATTCCAGATTCGCGTTTCGTCGTGAAGAACAACGGCAATAACGCTGTGATTAGTAATACGTGGATCGTTCATGAGATCACTTCCTATCCGTTACTTCAAATCTATGCTTCGCTTTTTGACATGTATAGAGAGTTTTGCAAACTTCCCGTAATACTTGTCACATGATCAAAGTGTGTTTAGCAGGAGCAACAGGTTGGACCGGGCAAGCCTTGGCGTTGGCATTGCAGGAAAGCAACGAATTTGAATTAGTCAGTGCCGTAGCTCGTAAATCTGCGGGACAGGATTTGGGCGATGTTCTCGCTGGTGTCGAATGGGGTGTACCAATTTTCGATTCACTTGAGCCTGCGCTTGCTGGAGTAGATGTGCTTATCGACTACACGTCGCATTCTGCTGTGAAAAATCACATCTTGGCTGGTATTGCGCGAGGCGTTCATGGCATCGTCGGCAGCTCCGGTTTAACTGCCGACGATTTTGCAGACATCGATGCGGCTGCGACGGTAAATAATGTCGGTGTCGTAGCCGCAGGCAACTTTGCAATCACCGCCGCCGTCGCGCAGGCTGCAGCGTTAATGGCCGCCAAGTATTTGCCGCGTTGGGAAGTGATCGACTATGCGAGTGCCACAAAGCCGGATGTGCCCAGCGGTACTGCTCGCGAATTGGCGGAACGATTGAGCGCAGTGCATCGTCCCGAGTTCGATATTGCCCCGGCCGATATCGCAGGCCCTCGCGAAGCACGTGGTGCCGACATTGATGGCACGCAAGTTCACTCGATTCGACTGCCGGGCTATGTCGTAGCCACGGAAACAGTCTTCGGTTTGCCAGATGAACGCTTAACTATCAAGTTTGATGCGGGAAATTCGCCAGATCCGTATGTCAGCGGAACTTTGATTGCGGCCAAAGAAGTGGTTAATCGCCGCGGATTAGTGCGCGGTCTAGACACTTTGTTGATGAGTTAGACCACAAATTGCTCAATAAATTGTGGTTTTTGCGATTTTTAAGCAAACCTACGCTAACGTAGGTTACGGTGGCGTAGGTTACGCAACCGTAACCTTACGTGTTCTGCGAGGTCATGATGAACTCACTGGGTCTGCCCCCAATCATTCAAGGCGGCATGGGTGCCGCCGTGTCGTCGTGGTACTTGGCGCGAACCGTTGCCGAAGAAGGACAACTTGGTGTTGTTTCGGGCACCGCATTGGAAACAGTCGTAGCTCGTCGTCTGCAAGATGGCGATCAAGGCGGACACATGCGTCAGGCACTTGCAGCATTCCCGTACCCCGAAGTTGCTCAAGCAATCCTGGATAAGTTCTTTCTCGAAGAAGGCCGTGGCGGTAAGCCATACCGACCAACTCGCAAGAACTCCATCAAACCTCACAAAGAGCATGACCAACTTGTTGCAGCATCGAACTTTGTTGAAGTGTGGCTAGCCAAGCAGGCAGGTTCCGGCAAAGTTGGAATCAACTTCCTGGAAAAACTTCAGACCGCTACACCTGCTGCGCTGTACGGCGCGATGCTCGCTGGTGTCGATGCAATTTTGATGGGTGCGGGTATTCCTCGCGAAATCCCACAACTCATGACTGACTTTTCGCAAGGTAAAGCCGCAGGACTATCGATTGATTCAGAGCGACCTGCAGGTGTTGAAGCTCCAGTATTGATGTTCGATCCACAAGAAACTTTTGGTGCCTCACCGACCATGCCGCGCCCTGCATTCCTTGCGATTGTGACGGCAGAAGTTCTAGCGTCCTATCTCGCGCGCAATGAAGTGACTCGTCCTGATGGTTTCATCGTTGAGCACTTCCTTGCGGGCGGTCACAGCGCGCCACCTCGTCGTTTGCAAGATACGGAAACTGGTTACGGTCCACTCGATGAAGCAAACATCGAAAAGGTTCGCGCCGTTGGATTACCGTTCTGGATGGCTGGTGGCCGTGCTACGACAGAGTCCGTGAAGGAAGCTGTTGAACTAGGTGCCGAAGGTGTCCAAGTTGGAACTTTGTTTGCACTCTCGAATGAATCAGGTTTGTTGCCGAAGTATCGCGAACAAATGTTGCAAGCTGCCCGTGAAGGAAATTTGCGCGTGCATACCGATCATCGTGCCTCACCGACAGGTTTCCCATTCAAGGTCGTCGAGATGCCGGGAACTATCGGCGATGTTTCGACCTACAAAGCACGGCCACGTCTGTGCGATTTGGGTTACCTTCGTTCCAGCCACATCGATGAAGCAGGCAAGGTTTCTTACCGTTGCGCTGCTGAACCCGATGACGCATTTGTTAAAAAGGGCGGCGAAGAAGAAGAACTAACCGGCCGTATGTGTCTATGCAACGGTCTCGTGGCAGCAGTTGGCCTAGGTCAAGAGCGTCCTGATGGTTACGTCGAGGCTCCGCTATTGACCCTCGGAGCTACCACTGGCGACATTGAAGCGATGCTCAAGGATTATCCGAACGGCTGGTCGGCGCGTGACGTGGTCGCTCGCCTTAAGGCTGGCGTAGACGCTGCAAACGTCTAAAAATAAGGCTTTTCTCGTTTGTAAGGATCTTGCAAAGCGGTTAAGTGCTGATTGATGCTCGGTTAGAATTGAGTGTCAAGCCTTGGGGAAGGAGGCCACAAATGCGTATTGCCAAAATCGTGGCCGCTTTCCTTGCAACGGCGCTATTACTGCCCGTTGGCCCAGCTTTCGCAGCAGGTGCTCCCACACCTGATCTGCCAGATTCTCGTGAACACGGAATCGTTCATTGGGTAGGCGATGGCGACACAGTCGATGTCACATTGAGCACAGGCAAAATCAAACGTGTTCGCCTGCTTGGCATCCAAGCAATGGAGCAATACACATACCCGCGATCGAATGTGGGAATCAAAGGCGAGTGTCATGCTGCGCAAGCAACCTTGCGCCTCAAGCAACTCATTTTTGAAAAAGAAGTTCGCCTCTCTTCATTTAATCCTCACATCACTAGTCGTGGCCGTGAGTACCGATTTATCTCGGTCAAGATTGATGGCGTATGGCGTGACGTCGGTGGCTACTTAGTCTCTGAAGGACTCGCATTGCCAATGTTGAATCCGACTGAATTTTCCTATAACTGGTACTACATGGCGTTCTCGCAGTGGGCGGCCAAGCGCGGCATCGGACTTTTCGATACGAACTTTTGCGGCGAAGGCCCTGCTGCAGATGCACAACTTAAAGTTGATGTGAAGTGGGATGCACCCGGCAACGACCGCACCAATGGCAATGGTGAGTACATGTCCATTACCAACAACGGCAGCTCGTCTGTTGACCTGTCTGGTTGGTGGGTTCGGGACAGCGGCCTGCAGGGATGGAAGGGTCGTCACTACACCTTCCCGTCTGGTACCGAAATTCCCGTCAATGGAACAATCCGTGTACATCCGGATAAGGGCCATCACACCAAGACTGATTTCTACATGGGCGATCACGGACCTATTTTCGAAAACCTAACGACCGGCAAAGTTTTCATGGGTGACGGCGGCTATTTATTCGATCCGCAGGGTGACCTTCGCGCGTGGCAGCAGTACCCAATTATCAATGTTGGTGATACCGCACCAGCTGGCGAAACCGATCCTACGAATCCTGATGGAACTGTGAATCCAATTACCGGTCTGCCATATTCATTCACTGATTTGTTGAATGGCGAAGTCTTGGTCAGTGACGGAATCACAACGATCAAACTTCCAGCAGATTCACTGGTTTAGACATAAGCATAAAAAAAGTCGGGCGAAGTTAGCGCCCGACTTTTTAGTTAAGAATGAATTAATGCTTGCCTTGTGATTCTTGGAAACGCTTACGTGAAGCTTCGATCTCAGCTTCAGCCTCTGCTCGACCAAGCCACTTGACGCCTTTGACGGACTTGCCTGGTTCTAGGTCTTTGTAAGTTTCAAAGAAGTGCTGAATTTCAAGACGGTCGAATTCTGGAATATCGCCGAGGTCCTGCAAGTGGGCCTTACGTGGATCAGTTGCCGGAACGCACATGATTTTGTCGTCTCCACCAGCTTCGTCAGTCATTTCAAACATGCCAATTGCACGGCAACGAATGAGTACACCCGGGAAAGTGGCTTCGTCCAGAAGAACTAGTGCATCAAGAGGATCGCCATCGTTGCCGAGGGTGTCTTCGATGTAGCCGTAGTCACTTGGGTAGCGAGTTGCCGTGAAGAGCATGCGGTCGAGACGTAGGCGACCCGTTTCATGATCGACTTCGTACTTATTGCGACTGCCGCCAGGAATTTCAACGAGAACGTCAAACTCAAGTGCCATCATTGCCACCTCAATTTAATTGTGAGTCATATGCTTGGTGGTAAGTCTGCCATGTGATGGCACTAGTTAACTAATGCGCGGGAGTGATTTTGGTCAATGCCCGTCCGCGAATGGTCGCTTTTGTGGCTGGACTCGCGATTCTTGCGACATTCAGTAGCGAAATGGCGCACGCAACAGCTGTGAACGGTGTACCCGCTGCGCCTGCTGCTGGGCCAGTTTTTGCTCCGTTGGAATCTGCGCAGATCCTCACAGCTCCTGGGTTGAAATTGCGCGCCGCAAAGTACTGGACCAAGCCAACACTCGGCAAAAACGTAACGGCGTTGGTGATTGATGCGACCACTAGCAACATTGTGTTGGACCGTAACAGCACGAAGGCAATGACTCCTGCATCGACTATCAAGTTGATCACTGCCGCAGCTGCGATTGAACGACTCGGGGCATCTAAACGCTTTAGTACCCGAGTGACGCAACGTGGAAATGTTTTGACGTTAGTTGGCGGCGGCGATCCAACATTGACGTCAGGAACTGCGGCACATTGGCGAGGCAAGCCAGCCGGAGTGCAACGACCGGCATCCCTTGAAGAACTGGCGAAGTTGACCGCATCAAAGCTTGCGGGTGCGTCGGGACCGTTCATTGTGAACATAGATAAGACGCTGTTCGCTGGTTCACCACTGGCAAAGTCGTGGTCAGCAAGTTTCGTTGCGGGTGGTTATGTTGCCCCAGTTACAGGACTCACTGTGGATTTTGGGGTTACCAAGAATGACCAGCCACTGCACGATCCTGCGAAATTTGCCGGACAGTTTTTTGTTGCGAAACTTCGCAAACTTGGAGTTCAGGTCACTTTCAGAAAATTCACTAAGAATCCAACTGATGCTATCGAGGTCGCGCACGTTGATTCGGCTACGGTGACCGACATTGTCGAACGTATGTTGACGACAAGTAACAACACTATGGCTGAGTATTTGTCGCATCACGTTGGGCTTGCTGCAGGTGATTCAACATTTGATGGCTCGGCAAAGGCCGTCGCACAGACACTTAACGATCTTGGGATAAATACAGAGGGTATGGCGTTGCGTGATGGCAGCGGGCTGAGTCATGAAGACAAAGTGTCAGCGCGCACTTTGGTTGACGTGTTGAGTTCCGCTCAGCATTCCAAGCAACAGTTGTGGCCGATTCTTTCCGGTTTACCTATCGCGGGAGTGTCCGGCACTTTGGCAAAGCGGTTCTCGCGATCGGATGTTGGTCGAGGGTACGTCTTGGCGAAAACTGGAACATTGTCAGGAGTTGTGTCCCTGGCAGGTTCTGCAGTGGATAAAAATGGTGACTTCCTATTTTTTGCTGTGCTCGCCAACGGTGTGAGTTCAGGGTATGACGCGGAAGCAACAATGGATTCTTTGCTGCAATCTATTGCGGGTTGCGGATGCAAATAACGCGTAGAGTCGTGACATGTTCTGGCTGCGGGAATGTCAATGATTAATCTCGAAATTCGCGCTGCGCTTCTAGCCAATCTTTCTGACCTAGAACCAGGTGACCATGTCATGGTCGGTTGCTCTGGCGGCGCCGATAGCGTTGCACTATTGCGTGCAGCTATCCACGTGGGTCGTGAACGTGAATTAGTTGTCGGTGCAATCATCATTGACCACCAATTGCAAGATGGGTCATCAACAGTTGCTTCGAACACTTCAGTGTTAGCAATTGAACTCGGAGCAGAACCTGTCGTCATGATTCCGGTCGACGTTGCAACAGGTGCTGGCTCAGGTGGGCTTGAAGCGGCCGCACGAGATGCTCGGCGTAATGCTTTCGAGTTATACGCGACAAACAACAATGCGAAAGCTGTTTTGTTGGGTCACACGCAGGATGACCAAGCCGAAACAGTTTTGTTGGGTTTGGCTCGCGGTTCTGGAGCACGTTCGTTATCCGGAATGCGTGACATTGATGGCTTGTATCGACGACCGCTATTAAGTGTGAGTCGTGAGCTGGTTCGCTCGACGGTAAGTGATCTGGAAGTTCATGAGGATCCACACAACATCGACCCTCGGTTTAGTCGCGTTCGAGTTCGCGAAACAGTGCTGCCTGTGTTGGAAACTGAGTTGGGTCCAGGAGTCACAGCTGCCCTTGCACGCACTGCCGATATGTTGCGTGACGATGCTGATGCGCTCGATGAGATCACGCAGACATCAATCTCTGATGACGTAGCTGTTCTTGCGAAACTTCCGACGGCTATTCGCACCCGTGTACTTCGCAAACTCGCGATTGATTCTGGATGCAATCAAAACGATCTTTCGCGCGAGCATGTGCTGGCAATAGATGCCCTAATCACCCGCTGGCATGGTCAGGGACCGATTAACCTACCCGGCAATGTTGATGTGACTAGGTCACATGGCAAACTGATGTTCAACAAAGCAATCAAGGAGTAATCAGTGGACGCGGTTCAACTAGGCGACGATCTCACACACGTAGTAGCAACTCGCGAAGATCTCGATTGCCGCATCCATGAAATCGCACTTGAAATTGATCGCGATTACGCAAACCTTGAAAAGCCACTATTACTTATTGGTGTTCTTAAGGGCGCTGTCATGGTTATGGCTGACCTTGCTCGCGCGATTAGCATTCCAGTTCACATGGATTGGATGGCGGTTTCGTCATACGGATCAGGAACAAAGTCCAGCGGCGTTGTGCGCATTCTCAAGGACCTCGACATCGACCTCAAAGATCGTCACGTGTTGATTGTCGAAGACATCTTGGATTCCGGGCTGACATTGTCGTGGCTCATCAAGAACCTCAAGTCACGCGGACCAGAGTCTGTCGAAGTAATGACAATGATGCGCAAGCCTGATGCCATCAAGGTTCAGGTGGATGCAAAGTATGTCGGCCTAGACATTCCAAATGAATTCGTTGTTGGTTTCGGTTTAGATTACGCCGAGCAGTATCGCAACCTTCGTGAAGTTGCTGTGCTAGCTCCTCACGTTTACCAGAGCTAGTTGACCCGCACGTATTTCATCGCTCGCGCAAATGCGTGAGCGATATCTTGCCGGCGAATTATTGAACGTGCGCTGGATCCATCCAGAATAAATCCCAGATGTGACCGTCGAGGTCTTCGAAGCCCCAGCTGAACATGAAACCTTTATCGTCCTCATCGTTGAGTTGACGGCCGCCAAGTTCGAATGCCTTCTTGGAAAGTTCGCGTACTTCATCAGCGGACTCGCACGACAACGAAATGAGAACTTCGACGGTGTCTTTGTCTGCAATCTTTTTGTCAATGAATGATTCAAAACGCTTATGTTCGAGCAACATGGCGTAGATGTTGTCGCCCACGAGCATGCAGGTGCTGTCTTCGCTGGTGAACTGTTCGTTGAACTTAAATCCAAGGCCGCTAAAGAAATCGACGGAACGCTTGAGGTTCGCAATTGGCAGGTTCAAAAAGATTGCGTTGATCATGCGTCAAGCCTAGGGGCGAAATGGCATTCGCTAGAGCGTTTGGGATTCGCTTATATGCGGTCATCGGTCACCCTCCAGCTAGAAATTGCGCAGAATTTTCGTAAGCCGAACATCGTGGTGCCCTGAGCCATTGTGCGAAGAGTGAGGTACTGCCGAACTCTGAGTGAATCAAACAATGGCGAAGCAAGCGAACGGTTCGGCGGGGAAGAATCCTGCTGCGGGTTCTTATAGGGGCGGAGGATAGGGGAGCCGTTTAAACATGCTTGGTTTAGTTTTTGGCTTGCAAACTTCAAGCTGCTCGACGTCAAAGTTGCTTCGTTCTTATAGGGGCGGAGGATAGGGGAGCCCTCGCGTTACATGCTTTGCTTCGCAAAGCCCCGCTCGTCCCAAATCGTGGGCCCTCCGAAATGCGAAAGACGCATCCAAAGATGCGTCTTTCGAATGGCGGAGGATAGGGGATTTGAACCCCTGAGGGCTTGCACCCAACTCGCTTTCCAAGCGAGCGCCATAGGCCACTAGGCGAATCCTCCAGAACCGCAAGGTTACCCGTAATTGCCGGCAAAATGCGAACCGGCCAATCACCGTAGAATGAAGCCAGCCCCTCGCGTGGCGTTACCCTGTGAACCTCCCCAGGGCCGGAAGGCAGCAAGGATAAGCAGGCTCTAGCGGGTACGCGAGGGGTCCTTCATGTCGTGGCCTTTTGCCACATCGCACGCTTCACCCGTCAGAGCGACCGACTACTCTCGTTATATGTCATTGGCCTTGTATCGCAAGTACCGTCCTGCGCAATTTGCGGACGTTATTGGCCAGGAGCATGTCACCGCTCCACTCGCCCGCGCATTGGAAAGCGATCGCATTCACCACGCCTACCTGTTCACAGGTCCTCGTGGCTGTGGCAAAACATCTTCGGCACGCATCATGGCTCGTTCGATTAACTGTGAGCAAGGTCCGACGGCGAATCCCTGTGGCACGTGCCAGTCATGTATCGACTTGGCTCCGAACGGACCGGGCTCAATCGACGTCATTGAAATTGACGCTGCAACGTATCGTGGCATTGATGATGCAAAGGAACTTCGTGAGCGCGCAATCTACGCACCGGTTTCATCACGTTTCAAGGTCTACATCATTGACGAGGCACACCAGCTAACAAAAGATGCGTTCAATGTGTTGCTCAAACTTGTCGAAGAGCCACCGCCACATTTGAAATTCATTTTCGCAACGACTGAGCCGGACAAAATCATTCCGACATTGCGATCGCGCACGCATCACTATCCATTCCGACTTGTTTCGGCCAAGGTGCTCCAAGAACATCTCGCACGTTTGTGTGAAGTCGAAGGCATCCCTGCCGAACCTGCTGCGCTTGCACTTATCGCTCGCGCTGGTGCTGGCTCTGTTCGAGATTCACTTTCGGTCTTGGGACAAATCATTGCGGGCACGAGCGATGCAGGGATTACATACTCCGAAACAGTTGCGCAACTTGGATTCACTGACGAAGTTATTTTGAGTCAAGTCATCGAAGCCATTGCTGCCGGTGACGGAGCAGCGCTTTTCACGCTGATTGACCAAGTTATTTCTTCAGGTCACGAGCCTCGACGCTTTGCAACTGACTTGTTGGAACGCCTTCGCGATCTCGTTGTAGCCAAGCAAGTACCTGATGCAACTTCATCCGGACTGTTTGATTTGCCGGCCGAACAAATTGCTGACTTGGAAAAACAAGCGCAACTCTTTACGCCATCACAACTCGTTCGCGTTGCGGATCTAGTTTCTGCAGGCTTGTCTGAACTTCGTGGCGCTTCGGCACCACGTCTGCAGCTTGAATTACTCGTTGCGCGTTTGGTGACAACCGAAGTTACTTCGGATCTTGCAGAGCGCATTGCCAAGTTGGAACAGGGCGGAGTTGCTCCTTCGGTACGACCAAGTGTTGTTCGCCAGCGCGCAGCTGAGGAAGCAACTGCTGCACCGGTTCCAGCTGCCGCACCTGCGCCGGCCGCACCAACTGCGCCAGTTCACGATGACTTGCCTGCGGTGGTTGAATCACGCGCGGCTGCGCCACAAACTTCGCGTAAGCCTGGCTCACCACCTCCGCGCAAGGTCTCCGAAGTGGTCGGGGCTGCAAAAGAAGAAGCCCAAGCAGCGGCTGTCGAAGCCGAGGCCGCGCCACTTCCAGTTGCAAATGGTGAAATCGACATCGAAGCCATGCGCAAGAACTGGACGCTTGTCATCAACACGATGAATGCAAAGAGTCGTGTAACTGGCATGGCCGTTCACGACACTGTTCCAGTTTCTGTTAACAACGGCATTCTCGCGATTGCGTACAAGAACGCTGGACAAATGAAGAACGCCGTCAATGGCGGAAAGCTCGACACGCTTCGCGATGTGATTCAAGAATTGTTTGGCGTTCGCCTACAAATCGATCCACAACTTGATCCAAGCGCGGCACTTCCTCCGGCAAAGAAGCGCGAAGCCGAAGCCATCGATACTGGCGATGCTGCTCCCGATGACGAAGTCATGGCGCAAGTTTCGACAATCGATCTCGTTGCTCAGGCATTTGGTGCCACAGTCATTAGCGAAAGCCCACGCGAAGTATGACAAGCATGTACGAAGGAATCGTGCAGGATCTGATCGAAGAATTTGCTCGGCTTCCAGGAGTCGGACCCAAGGGTGCATCGCGCATTGCCTTTCATTTGCTCAACACTGATTCCGAAGATGTGAAGCGTCTCGGTGTCTTGTTGCTAGAAGTCAACGAAAAAGTTCGATTCTGTGTCGTATGTTTCAACGTGGCATCAGCTGATACTTGCCGGATCTGCAATGACACTCGTCGTGACCAGGCCGTCATCTGTGTGGTCGAAGAGCCCAAAGACGTCCTTGCCGTTGAGCGCACCCGCGAATTCCGTGGTCGCTATCACGTGCTGGGTGGGGCGATTAACCCAATCGATGGCATTGGCCCAGATGACTTACGCGTTGCCGAGTTGCTAAAGCGACTTTCCGATGGCGTTGTTCAGGAAATTATTCTTGCCACGAACCCAAATCTCGAGGGTGAAGCCACGGCTACCTACCTCACACGCATGATTTCGCCCTTGGGAGTAAAGGTCACGCGCCTAGCCAGTGGCCTTCCTGTCGGTGGCGATTTGGAGTACGCCGACGAAATTACATTGGGCCGAGCACTCGAAGGTCGCCGCCAAGTTAGTCCCTAGGCATTCCATTATTTGGACGATGTGTCCTGATGCTGAGACTGCCTTTAGAATTAGGCGGTATGGGTCTCGTTGTAGCAAAGTTCGGTGGTTCTTCCGTCGCAGATGCTTCTAGCATTCTGCGCGTTGCAAAGCGCATCGTGGACACTAAGCGCGCGGGAAATCAAGTCGTAGTCGTTGTCTCAGCTATGGGTGATACCACGGACGAACTGCTCGACCTCGCTCGCGAAGTTTCGCCAAACCCTCCTGGTCGCGAACTTGATATGTTGCTGACTGCTGGCGAGCGCATTTCTATGGCTGTACTTGCCATGGCTATCAGCGACCTAGGTTACGAAGCTCGTTCCTACACAGGTTCGCAAGCCGGCCTGATCACAGACTCAACACACGGCAAGGCGCGCATCGTTGATGTGACACCGGATCGCATTCAGCAGGCACTTTCGGAAAACGCAATTCCAATCGTCGCTGGCTTCCAGGGTGTGTCTGCCGATACTAAGGACATCACCACACTCGGTCGCGGTGGTTCTGACCTCACAGCTGTTGCATTGGCTGCTGCGTTGTATGCAGACGTCTGCGAAATTTACACAGACGTTGATGGCATCTTCTCTGCAGATCCACGCATCGTGCCCAAGGCACGTCAGGTACCTCGCATCACGTACGACGAAATGATGGAACTTGCTGCTGCTGGCGCAAAGGTTCTTCACCTTCGTTGCGTCGAATACGCAAAGCGTTTTGATGTCCCTATTCACGTTCGTTCATCCTTCTCAGATAAAGAAGGCACATTTGTTATTGCTGACTTGGCTGATCAGTCCAAGTTAGAAAAGTTGTCCAAAGTAGGAGCAATTATGGAACAGCCGATCATCGCTGGAGTCGCACACGATCTTGGTGACGCAAAGATCACCGTCGTTGGCGTGCCTGACCGTCCAGGTACGGCTGCTGCAATTTTCCAGTCAGTCGCTGATGCAGGAATCAACATGGACATGATTGTTCAGAACGTTTCGGCGAGTGGCAGCAACAAGACCGATGTGACTTTCACCGTGCCAGTCGCTGAATCTGCGAAGGCTGAATTACAGCTTCGCAAGGCGCAGGCACAAATTGGTTTCGAAGATGTCGAAACCGATGAAAACATCGCAAAGATTTCGCTCGTGGGTGCTGGCATGCGTTCACACCCAGGCGTATCAGCAACATTCTTCAAGGCGATTGCTGAAGCCGGCGTCAACGTTGAAATGATCTCAACTTCTGAAATTCGCATCTCGGTCGTAACTCGCGCCGAAGATGCAAAGGCTGCTGTGCAGGCTGTTCACGCTGCGTTCGGTCTCGATAGCGATGGCGAAGCCGTGGTTTACGGCGGAACAGGACGATAACAATGTCAAAGAAACCAACACTTGCAGTTGTCGGCGCAACTGGCGCAGTCGGCACAGTAATGCTCGACATTTTGTCGACCCGCCCTGACGTATGGGGCGACATCAAGTTGCTCGCATCCGCGCGTTCAGCCGGCAAGGTTCTTCAGGTCCGCGGCCAAGATGTTGTCGTCGAAGAACTCACCGAAGATTCCTTCGATGGCGTTGACGTCGCGATGTTTGACGTGCCAGATGAGATCTCGGAAAAGTGGGCACCAATTGCAGCCGCTCGTGGCGCAGTTGCTGTCGATAACAGTGGCGCATTCCGCATGAACCCAGATGTTCCTTTGGTTGTTCCAGAGGTTAACGCTGACCAGGCTGCAAATCGTCCGCTTGGCATCATCAGTAACCCAAACTGCACAACACTTTCGATGATTGTTGTTGTTGGCGCACTTCGTGAAGCATTTGGTGTGAAGGAACTCGTTGTTGCTTCCTACCAAGCAGCATCCGGCGCTGGCCAGGCCGGCATTGATACTTTGCAGGAACAACTCAGCGCTGTTGCCGGCAAGGATCTCGGCAGCCACACCAAGGATGTTCGCAATGAAATCACCGAGCTCGGTGCTTTCCCTGCTCCGTTGGCAATGAACGTTGTGCCATGGGCTGGCTCACTGAGCGACAATGATTACACATCCGAAGAACTCAAGGTTCGTAATGAATCGCGCAAGATTCTTGGCGATCCAAGCCTCAAGGTTCACGCAACATGTGTTCGCGTTCCAGTTGTCACCACTCACTCACTCGCCGTTCACGCGGTGCTTGACCGTCCAGTAACAGCTGAAGAAGTTCGCGCACTTCTCGAAGGTGCCGAAGGCGTGCTCGTCGTTGACGATCCAGCCAACAAGGTATTCCCAACCCCAATCGATGTCGTTGATACTGACCCAACTGTTGTTGGCCGTATTCGCGTATCTTCGGAATACCCGAACGAAATTGATTTCTTCGTTTGTGGCGACAACCTTCGCAAGGGTGCAGCTCTTAATACTGCACAGATTGCTGAAGTTGTTGCAAAGGAATTTGCATAAAGTAAAATTACGAGTGAAGGCCCACATCGAAATGATGCGGGCCTTCACTTTTTAGATGTGTTTGTGGTTTGTCACGGCCAATTCGTGAAGACTCAACATGAGTGATGGCTTCGATATACGTTCAGGCGGATTTGTTTGTCAGCGTGAGCAAAGTTGCTTCGGGGCGACATGCAACTCGAACTGGCGTGAATGGTGATGTACCAACGCCGGCTGAAACATGAAGTGAGCTTAATTTTTCGTCGTGAGAAATTTCAGAAAGCCCCTTTGCTAACTTGCCCGGCAAATCACAGTTAGTTACAAGTGCACCATAGAACGGAATGCACACCTGGCCACCGTGTGTGTGACCAGCCAAGATTAATTCGGTGCCATCAGAAACGAACTGATTGAGCACGCGACGATATGGCGCATGAGTCACACCGAGTTGAAGTGCACCTTCACGGTACGGTCCAGCAACTTTCGAATAATCGTCTTTGTTGATGTGTGGATCATCAGTGCCGCGAGCATCAATTGCCACACCGTTGACTGTGATGAATTCAGAACGATTGTTCAGATCAACCCAACCAGCATCGGCAAGTTCTGTGCGGAACAATTCGGTTGGCAATGCGGTGCCATCGGGTCGAATCTGGCGATTGCGATCAAAGTACATAAACGGGTTCTTGATTTCTGGCGCGTAGTAGTCATTGCTGCCAAACACAAACATTCCTGGGCCATCAAGCAAAGTGTCGAGTGCTTCGATGACAGCAGGCACAGCCTGCTTGTGCGCCAAAAAGTCGCCAGTCACGACGGTGAGGTCGGGCTTGAGTTCACCCAGTGACTTCACCCAATTGATTTTGCGCGTTTGAGCTGGCGTGATGTGCAGGTCCGAGAGGTGCAAAATTCGGAATTCATCAAAGCCAAAGTTGGGATTTCGCACCGTTGTTTCACGCACGGTAAACATCTGTGCCTCGGTGAGTCCATAGCCAAGCGCAGCCAAACCCGTTAAGGCAACGGCTTCGGTGGCTTGAAGGAATGGATTCACCCCTCAAGCATCCCACGCTCGGTGGTGGTCAAGTACCCCGTGATGGCTCTATTCTTGAACTCAGACGGGGGTCTTTCGTGCAATTGGAGGTCATCATGAGTGATGACACCGACGCGCCTGCACAAAACGTTGACCCCTTAACCGCGCCAACGTGGCAGGTAAACGAGGGGGAAGTGGTCCTGTTGGATCCAGAAGTCGTGCCAGAGCCGACTTCGACGGAAAAGTCAGAGTGGGTTAACACCACCGCGCCAACTCCTCCGAACGTCGACCAGATTTTGCGTGGTGAATACACCGGCTGGGTTCCGTTGATCAAGGCAGGCGAAAGCTTGCAAGATGCAGAGGTCCGTGCTCAGGAACGCCTAAATCGCATCGAAGCAGAAATCACGTTTGAAGAAAGCGTCGTGAGCGATTCCATCGACGACGTTGAGACTCGTCAGTTGCCTAGTGAAATTTTGGACTCACTTCCTGAAATCGATCAATCGCCCGTTGAAGTGCCGAATCGCAAAATATCTTCATGGACAGATTTTGTTGAAGATCCAGATACTGCCGTTTCGCCAGCTCAGGCTCTCGAGGAAGCGCGCGCGCGTATCCAAGCTATGCGTGACAGTTTGCAATACAACATGCATCAAGTGTCGAAAAGTTTTGGTCATCCGATTTTTAACGACGTAGAAGCCCAGACTCCTGTTATTGAAGAACCTGAAACGATCGCTGAACCTGAAGCCATCACACCGATACCTGAAGCGCCAGTGGCTGAACCTGAACAACAAGCTCGTCCGCAATCAACGCCAACTTTTGTCATTGATGCGCCGACGCAACAAAGTGAGTATGTAACGAGCGCGCCGATAGGTGAAGCGGTTGCCGAGACAAAATCACCTGACACTTCTCTTGAACTGATGATCATGCGCGATGAAATCAAAGACTTGCGTACTCGCCTTGATGCATCACAAAAACTAATTGAAGATCTCATGCATCGTCTGACGAACTTGACGGAACTCGCGCTTAAGTCACGCCAAAACTAACTTTCAGATTTACTAGCTCGTTAGCTTTTGATTCAACGTACGTAATCAAGCTAATTAACGTTCAGCATCGCCAGTTAAGAACGGCATGCTTGCCACAACAAAGTTTGCCGACTGGAGTGTCTCGCCTTTAAGCGCTTCGCCGAGTGCCAGGACAGTATGCAAACTCGCAGGCCGCAACTTCAAGCGATAAGGCATTTTGTCACCTCGAGAAACTAAGTACCACGAAGCAATTCCCAATGGAGTTTCGATGCTGTGTTCGTAACTTCCTTCGGGCACACGCAAGACTTTTGGCAACAAGACGTTGACTTCGCCGATATCTTTGCCAAGCAATTCACTCGCGACGTATTCAATGATCGAAAGCGATACATTAACTTCGTCAATGAGTTGCTTGATGCGAGCATGTGCGTCACCCGCTGAGTTAGTTATTAGTTCATACGGCGTCGTTGCGTACTGCGGATGTGAAGCACGTAAATCGATAGTTGCTCCGGTTGCGCGAGCAACTGGTCCGCTCAATGAATAGGTGATGACATCTTCAGCAGAAATCTTTCCAATGTTGCGAATGTCCGAGACTGAATCAAGCCAACTCATGGCAGAAACTAACTGAGGACGGCAAGCTTCAGTCAGGGCTGCAATTCCGTGTAACCACTCGTGGCTTGGTGCGTGTGTCAATCCACCAATACGCGTAATCATCGGATGCATACGTCCACCAACGTATTGCTGGAAATGTGCAATCCATTGCTCACGGTGCGTGCGTAATTCAGCTGGCATCGATAGTTGATTTGTGCCAAAGCCAGCGATGAAGGCTAAATGTGAAGTTACTCGGCTGAATTCCAACAACAGCACGCGTAGTCGAGCAGCATCGTGTGGAACTTCAATGCCCAGTGCTCGCTCCAACAACTCTGCAATGCCAACTTCGCCAGAGAATGGTGAAAGCCATTCGTGCCGATTCGCAAGCATCAAAATTTGTCGGTAGTCGCGAGATTCGAATAATTTCTCTGCGCCGCGATGCATCGAACCCAAAATTGGCTGCGCCGAAATAATTCGGTCGTCTTCCATTTCTGCGGCAATGCGCAACATGCCATGTGTGACCGGTGAATATGCCGGCAAATCGAGGCATACGTCGTTTCGATCAACATCCAGGGCGTTGACGCCGACAAAAACCTGAGAAATCACGAGGTAATCGTCCCATACCCACGGCAATAAATTCACGTTAGGCTTTACGCGTGGTCAACACGATGGCCGAGAGCCTTGAGCCTTGGACCGAAAAACCTCCGCGCTTAGACGTGGCAATTGTTGGAACCGGTCGCGCCGGTTCCGTGATTGGTGCTGCCCTGATGCGGGCCGGGCACAAAGTAGTCGCGTGTACTGCGGTCTCAGATATCAGTCGACTACGCGCTGAATCATTGCTTCCCGGCGTGCCGATTAAATCAATCGATCAAGCAGTTGCCGATTGCGATTTAGTTTTGCTTACGGTTCCAGACGATGTTCTACCTGGACTAGTAGCTGGTCTTGCGAATACAAATGCGATTGGTCCTGGAACTTTCGTGGTTCATGCATCGGGTCGTTATGGCGTCGATGTTCTCGAGCCTCTCACTCAGCTCGGCGCCTTGCCGTTGGCGCTTCATCCAGTGATGACATTCACTGGAACGAGTGTTGATGTGAACCGACTTTCCGGATGCTCATTTGGCGTTACGTCACATGAAGTGCTGCGGCCGGTTGCTGAAGCCCTCGTTGTTGAAATCGGTGGCGAACCAGTGTGGGTTCCCGAAGGTAACCGCGCTTTGTATCACGCAGCTCTTGCATTCGGTTCAAACAACATCATTACGTTGGTTAATGAAACTATCTCGCTACTTGCTGGCGCTGGAATCGAAGATGCGCAGCGATTGGTCGCTCCGCTATTTGGTGCCTCACTCGATAACGCTCTTCGCTATGGCGATTCGGCTTTGACCGGACCGGTTTCTCGTGGTGATGTTGAAACCATTCGAACT
>JALQVI010000199.1 GCA_023260395.1 Candidatus Nanopelagicales bacterium | reverse complement strand
GTACTTCCAAAGCTTGCTTCAAAGAAGCTTGCTGAATCAACTGACCCATTCGGTCGTTTGGTGAAGAACTGGAAGTGGACCAACGATGATCAGAATGCTGTTGCAGCAGACATTGATGGCGGAATGACCCCAGAGGCAGCCGCTCAGAAGTGGATCGCAGCAAATGCAGACACCGTTGCAAGCTGGACCAAGTAATTAAGTAACGCCAAAGTGGCGGACACCCATTGGGGTGGCCGCCACTTTGCTTTGTCGGATTCAGCATTCACAAATTGTGATGTAAACCTTGTCCAAGACTCGAGAATTTCAGAAATCCGCTTGACGATCACGCCGGACCGCGAAACGATTAGTTGTTGCGCAATGTGCTGTATGTTGCACTATACGCAACACCTACATTTAATCGAAAAGGTGTCTTCATGTCGAAGAAAATTGTCGTGATCGGTGCTGGCATTGTGGGATGCAGCCTTGCAGACGAACTCACAGAGCGCGGATGGACCGATGTCACAGTCATCGAACAAGGTCCAATGCCGGCTCCTGGTGGATC
>JALQVI010000198.1 GCA_023260395.1 Candidatus Nanopelagicales bacterium | reverse complement strand
AGAGGCTGCACCAACACCGATTAATGATGGTGCGATTTGGCCACCTTCAGCATTTAAACCGTGACAAGAAGAGCAACCCTTGAGAAACATTTGACGGCCTTCTTCAATTTGAGAAGAGCGATCAACGGTTGTTGTTTGTGCCGTAGTTGTTGCGCTTGCAATGTTAAATGTTGTTCCAATTCCTAGTAATGCAAGGATTAAAAGAACAGGGGCAGCAGCCTTATGGCGACGGTAGCGGGATAGACGCTTCACTATTTTCCTTTACTACTTAATTAGGTAGATCGCAGAAAAGAGCGCGATCCACACGACGTCAACGAAGTGCCAGTAATACGAAACCACAATTGCAGTTGTTGCTTGCTGATGTGTAAAGCGACGAGCCTTTGCTACACGCACCATCACAATTAAAAATGCGATTAACCCGCCCGTAACGTGCAATCCGTGGAAGCCCGTTGCGATATAAAAAACAGATCCATACGCATTTGAAGACAATGTGAGGCCTTCGGTAACCAAGGATGCGTACTCGTAGATTTGGCCCGCAATG
>JALQVI010000197.1 GCA_023260395.1 Candidatus Nanopelagicales bacterium | reverse complement strand
TAACAGGCACAATCAATACCTGAGCCACAATTGGGAAGCCTTGCTGCGAGCCCGATTCAGTGTTGACCTGGATATTCGACACATCGAATCACGGGATGCTTCTATTGCAGAACTTCCGAACTGGCTTAACCCGCGAGTCCATCAAGCTTTGACCGAACAGGGCATCACATATCTATGGCAACATCAACGCGATGCTTTGGATGCTTGGAACTCAAACAACAATGTCATCATTGCTACCGGAACGGCTAGTGGCAAGTCGTTGTGTTATCAAATCCCCATCTTGCAATCTGTTGCTGAACAGCCAAAAGCCAAAGCGCTCTACATCTCTCCAACTAAAGCCCTTGCACATGACCAGGCTCGAGCTCTAACAGAGTTTGCAGTAGAAGCCGCCTACATTTGCACGTTTGATGGCGACTCGGATCAACAAGAACGTAAATGGGCGCGTGAGCACGCAAATGTTCTCATCACCAATCCAGACATGGTGCATCACGGAATCTTGACGCGCTATGAAACGTGGCAACATTTTTTCCGCAATCTCGAAG
>JALQVI010000196.1 GCA_023260395.1 Candidatus Nanopelagicales bacterium | reverse complement strand
CCCTTGCGGGACACGGTAGCGGTGGGACTGACCTACTCGAACGGGCTCTTCTCCTTGAGCAATTCGGCTGCAGCAATTCAAGAATTTGATCCGCCCGTTCTGACGGTGCCGACCCAAGCCAATTCAGACTTCTTTTACTCGCGTTCAGACGCCGGCTTTGAAATGACCAACGCCCTCTACCATTTGGAGCGCATTAAGTCGCGTTTGGACAGCCTGGGCTTTGGGAGCTTGATGACCTACGCTATCCCCGTGGATGTGAATGCGTTCAGCGGGCAAGACAATTCGGCTTTTGACCGATCCACCACTCCGCCGCGTTTGTTTTTTGGCGAAGGAGGGGTGGACGATGCGGAAGATTCGGATGTCTTAGCGCACGAATACGGGCATGCACTTTCCCATGCCGCTGCGCCTTTTACCGTGAACGGAACCGAACGCGAATGCCTCGAGGAAGCGCTTTGCGATTACTTTGCGATGAGCCATTCCTTCCGCTGGGAGCCCTGGCGCTACGACTACATTTTTAATTGGGACGGCCACAATCCATTTTGGGG
>JALQVI010000195.1 GCA_023260395.1 Candidatus Nanopelagicales bacterium | reverse complement strand
TGGGTGATGGGCGCATCTGAGGGCGGGCACCGGAGAGCATCCATAGCTTGTTCGAGTTGGGAATCGAGATCCCACGCATCCGCAGCATCAATGGCTTCTTGGAGTGTCCCCATTTCAGCTAGTAGGGCGTCGAAGTCCGCATCAGGGTCTGACATTGCGGCGGAAATCTCGTTGAAGCGGACGATTTTGTCGTGAATGTCCCGCACTCCATCACGCACGTTTTCGAGAACCGTTTTTGACTCGTCTAACTCTGGTTCCTGCAGAAGGATGCCCACGGAGTATCCCGGTGTGAGCGCCGCGTCACCGTTGGACGGGGTGTCGAGTCCCGCCATGATTTTGAGAATGGTCGACTTTCCGGCCCCGTTGGGGCCGACCATGCCGATCTTCGCCCCGGGGAAGAAGGACATGGTGACGTCATCGAGGATGACCTTGTCGCCGACCGCCTTGCGAGCGCGGACCATTGTGTAAATGAATTCAGCCATAGGTTCCTAGTCTAGGGACTTTGACTGCCGGGACTTAGCGACTAGAGCTCCTCCTCGTCGTCGCT
>JALQVI010000194.1:238-548 GCA_023260395.1 Candidatus Nanopelagicales bacterium | reverse complement strand
AACGGTTTCGAATACGAAGTTCATGTGAAATATAAGAACCGTTACGGACGCGTTCGTAATTACTCATCTGGTTTTGAAGGAGTAATTCCCTTTATCCACCGTCGCCATGGCGAGACCGATAGCGAATATAGCCGCGATAAGTACGAGGCGTACATGCGCGAGACCCCATGTCCTGCCTGTAAGGGCGCGCGCTTGAAGCCAGAGGTCCTCGCAGTAACCGTCGGAGGCAAGTCCATCGCTCAAGTCTGCGAACTTTCCATCGATGAATGCGCGACATTTCTTAAGAGCATCTCACTCAATAAGCGCGAGG
>JALQVI010000194.1:0-228 GCA_023260395.1 Candidatus Nanopelagicales bacterium | reverse complement strand
GCAGAGCGCGTCATGAAGGAAGTTCATGAGCGACTCAGCTTTTTACTCGATGTTGGCCTGGATTACCTATCGCTGGATCGCCCTGCCGGAACATTGTCAGGCGGAGAAGCGCAACGTATTCGCCTTGCGACTCAAATTGGTTCAGGGCTAGTTGGAGTTCTCTATGTTCTTGACGAACCAAGCATTGGTCTTCACCAACGCGATAACCGTCGCCTCATAGATACTTTG
>JALQVI010000193.1:296-548 GCA_023260395.1 Candidatus Nanopelagicales bacterium | reverse complement strand
ATTAAGATAAGAGCCATATTGAACTCTTTCTGCATCTCACGGATGAGTTGCAGAATCTGTGACTGCACAGTCACATCAAGAGCAGTGGTGGGTTCGTCAGCAATCAATAGTGATGGGTTATTGATCAAAGCCATTGCAATCATCACGCGCTGGCGCATACCGCCTGAGAATTGGTGCGGGAATTCATCAACTCGCTTGGATGCATCTGGAATTCCTACAAGATCGAGCATCTCGATAGCGCGCTTCTTGCCA
>JALQVI010000193.1:0-286 GCA_023260395.1 Candidatus Nanopelagicales bacterium | reverse complement strand
CTTATCGCCTTCGTTATAGAGAGACCAAGCTTCGATCAGCTGATTGCCGATCGAGTAGTAAGGGTGAAGTGCTGACATCGGATCTTGGAAGATCATCGACATCGCTTTACCGCGAAGTTTGCGAACCACTTCTTCATCTGCAGAAATGACATCTACGGGGCCTGAATCAAGGTTCAGAAAAGCCTGGCCAGTGATCTGGGTGCGCTTGCGGTCATGAAGACCCATGACGGCGAGAGAAGTAACAGATTTACCTGAACCAGATTCGCCTACAACGGCGAGAGTCTCA
>JALQVI010000192.1 GCA_023260395.1 Candidatus Nanopelagicales bacterium | reverse complement strand
CGACCAAGTTCAACAATGCGACGGGTCAGGTCAACCTGATCGCGCAACGTGTCGTCGATGTCTGCATCGCTCCAGGCTGGCCACTTGCTCAAGTGAACCGAAGTCACATCGTTTCCAGCAAACAAGTCTTGCCATACGCGTTCGGTGATGAACGGCGTGAATGGTGCCATCACTTGGGTAACAACCTTGAGGCAGTGGTGCAATGTGCTCAAAGCTGCGTGATCGGCGTCCCAGAAGCGGCGACGCGAACGACGCACGTACCAGTTCGACAAATCATCGACGTATTCGGCAATCATTCGACCAGCGCGCTGGGTATCGAATTGATCGAGCGCCTGATCGACATCACGTGCCAATCGAGTGGCTTGCGAAACTGCCCAACGATCGAGGTCAGTGAGGTTCGTCAGGTTTGCCGTGGCGGGATCCCATGAGCCAGCACGTGCGTACAGGCTCTGGAATGCAACGGTGTTCCAGTAGGTCAACAGCGTCTTGCGAACAACTTCAGCAATAGTGCCGTGACCTACGCGACGAGCTTGCCATGGTGTCCCACTA
>JALQVI010000191.1 GCA_023260395.1 Candidatus Nanopelagicales bacterium | reverse complement strand
AAGCTAAGGCACTTGGAATCTAAATTTCCAATTAAGTAAAGGCTCCTATCCAAGCAGATGGGAGCCTTTACTTATTGTCGAGAACTAATGCGCTCCCCCATGTTCAACTGGTTGCTTTGACATCAGCATTGATGCGATTCCCATACTGATGGCCATGGCAAGCCAGGTTGAAGCTGGGAAAAGGAACATAAAAATCACCAGAACCAATATCGGCTTTCGCAGACTCACGACACAAGCGGCAACATAGCCCGATGCAGCCAGTGCCATGGTTGATGGTGAATCAACAATTTGACCAAATGCCAGGGCAATTGCGGCACCAGCGAATGCGAGCGGAAAGATTTGTCCGCCAAACCAACCGCCTGCCAAGCACACAATTACTAATCCGACCTTTAACAGCGAAAGTCCGATTAATTCGGTTGTGGAATGTCCGCCGTCGAGCAAGCCTTGGGTTTCATGATGGCCTGAGAAAAGAATCAACGGCGTAACTAATGCGCCAGCTCCAAGACCTGCACCACTCAAAACTCCAAGTGACACTGGTCCGCCTGGAACA
>JALQVI010000190.1 GCA_023260395.1 Candidatus Nanopelagicales bacterium | reverse complement strand
CAATAATTTTCTGTCAGGAGAACTCGGTAGCTATGCCAATTGCATCACCAGAGGTTTACAACGAAATGTTGAATCGCGCTAAGGCAGGCGCATTCGCATACCCAGCAATTAACTGCACGTCATCGCAGTCCATCGTCGCTGCCATTCGTGGCTTCGCCGAAGCTGAATCAGACGGCATCGTCCAGGTTTCATGGGGTGGCGCAGAATTCGCATCCGGCCAGTTGGTCAAAGATATGGTCGCAGGCGCCGAAGCACTTGCTGAATTCACTCACTCAATCGCCAAGCACTACAGCGTGAACATCGCGCTCCACACAGACCATTGCCCAGCCGAAAAGCTTGATGGCTTTATGCGTCCATTGGTTGCAATTTCTGCAGAGCGTGTGAAGAAGGGTCTTGAGCCACTCTTCCAGTCGCACATGTGGGATGGTTCCGCAGTTAGCTTGACCGAAAACTTAAACATCGCAGATGAGATGCTCGATAAGTGTGCAGAAGCACGCACAATTCTTGAAATTGAAATCGGCGTTGTCGGTGGCGAAGAAGACGGTATCGAAGCA
>JALQVI010000018.1 GCA_023260395.1 Candidatus Nanopelagicales bacterium | reverse complement strand
ACGATCCTGTGACGAGATTGATGCAACCTGTGCGATTTCTTCTTTGCCAGCAACTGGACGTGCCATCTTGAGAAGTTCGTCATTGACAGCCTTAACGGCCAAGTCGATGCCCTTCTTGATGTCCATCGGTGCAGCGCCTGCAGCAACGACCTTGAGGCCTTCGCGAACAAGAGCCTGTGCAAGAACGGTCGCGGTTGTTGTTCCGTCACCAGCGACATCGTTGGTCTTGGTGGCAACTTCCTTGACGAGTTGTGCGCCAAGGTTTTCGAATGGGTCGTCTAGCTCAACTTCACGAGCGATGGTCACGCCATCGTTTGTGATTGTTGGTGCGCCCCACTTTTTGTCGATCACAACGTTGCGGCCGCGAGGACCGATGGTGACCTTAACTGCATCTGCAAGTGCGTTTACGCCGCGCTCAAGTGAGCGGCGGGCTTCTTCATCAAATTCGACAATCTTTGCCATGTGAAACTCCTAAGGTTGTGACACGCGAAACGCCCCTGAAAAATCAGGAGCGCTCGCGTTTGTCTAAAGGTCTTTACTTCTCGACGATTGCAAGAATGTCGCGAGCTGCGAGCAGTAAGTATTCCTGACCGCTGTACTTAACTTCGGTGCCGCCGTACTTTGAATAGATAACGACGTCGCCGACCTTTACGTCGAGCGGGATACGCTTTTCGCCTGATTCATCAAAGCGGCCTGGGCCCACTGCAATGACGGTGCCCTCTTGTGGCTTTTCCTTGGCGGTATCAGGGATGACCAAACCTGAAGCGGTGGTCTGCTCGGCTTCCAACGACTGTACGAGGATGCGATCCTCAAGTGGCTTAATGTTGACCGACATGGTCTAACTCCTGTTATTGCTCGATGGTTTCTTAGCACCCGACGGGTCGGAGTGCTAAGTCCAAATCTAAGCAGGAATTGGCACTCGGTCAATTTGAGTGCCAACGGGCTAGTTTGTCGAAAATCCCAAGAAATCCAGAAGATTCGCGGTTTCTGTAGGGCCAAACCACGAGAAGTCCTCGTCCGCCGCATCGCTCTTGGCGAAAAATGCCCGCAGGTTGCGATTTGTCGCGGCTGCTTCGACAACAACTTCCCCTGTCTCGGGGTTCTGGATTGTGCCCGGTAACTCTGCGACAACCACCAGCGTGGCGTCGGTACCGGCCTGGTCCAACATGGCATCTTCGAGAAATTCTTCGTCGTCATCGTCCACGACGGCTGCCCATTCAGGCGTGATTGCGAAGCCAGTCGGAAGTTCGAGCTGGCCGGATTGAGCAAACGCCACCAATTGATGTGGCGAACATGGCATCCAAATTTTCATTCTCAAGTGTCCTTGTGGGGCTTAGTGCTGTCAGTATGTACCAATGGATGCTGTTTCACATGTTCCCGCCCCGTACAACGAGCCAATTGGCACATTCGCACCTGGAACTCCAGAGCGCGCACGTCTGAAGGCCGCAATCGATGACATCGTGACAACTCAACATGAGTTGCCAAACGTTATCGGTGGCGTCAAGCAGATGGCCTCCGGAGATCGCATTGAGGTTCGCAGTCCGCATGAACACTCACGTGTTCTTGGTGTGACTGGAAATTCAACTCATGCTGATGCGACTGCCGCTGTTGCTGCTGCTAAAGCTGCTGCGCCAATGTGGCGTGACCTACCTTTCGACGAGCGTGCTGCCGTCATCT
Organism: Candidatus Nanopelagicales bacterium; assembly: GCA_023260395.1. Taxonomy (GTDB): domain Bacteria; phylum Actinomycetota; class Actinomycetes; order S36-B12; family UBA5976; genus UBA5976. The sequence goes on along the minus strand of JALQVI010000018.1, from coordinate 27,450 downwards.
TGCGTGCTGCTGATTTGTTGTCAGGCCCATGGCGCGACAAGGTTCTCGCCGCAACTGTGTGGGGTCAGTCAAAGACGGCGTTTCAAGCCGAGATCGATGCGTCATGCGAGCTCATCGACTTCTGGCGTTTCAACGTGCACTTCGCACGTCAGATCATGGAAGAACAGCCAGTGTCGTCTCCTGGCGTGTGGAACCGCACGGACCATCGTCCACTCGAAGGTTTCGTTTACGCGATCACGCCGTTTAACTTCACAGCAATTGCTGGCAACTTGCCGACAGCACCTGCGCTCATGGGTAACACCGTCGTGTGGAAGCCATCGCCAACACAACAGCTTGCTGCATCAATCACGATGGATCTTCTCGAAGCAGCTGGCCTGCCAGCCGGCGTCATCAACATGGTGACTGGTGATGGCATTGCCGTTTCTGATGTTGCACTTGCCGATCCAGATCTTGCAGGTATTCACTTCACCGGTTCAACCGCAGTGTTCCAGCACTTGTGGAAGACCGTTGGAAACAACATCGACAAGTACCGCTCGTACCCTCGCCTCGTTGGTGAAACGGGTGGCAAGGACTTTATTTTTGCTCATCCGTCCGCTGACCACCGCACACTCATCACTGCGATGATTCGTGGCGCGTTCGAGTTCCAAGGTCAAAAGTGCTCGGCTGCATCACGCGCTTACGTACCACGCTCAGTATGGAATGCAATCAAGGATGATTTCCTTGCCGAAGTTGACGGTATCAAGCAAGGCCATGCAAGTGACTTCAGCAACTTCATGACAGCTGTCATTGATGAAAAGGCATTCAACCGTGTGAGCGGCGCAATCGACCGCGCACATGCAGACAGCACCATCACGGTTGCTGCTGGTGGAACGTACGACCGCAGCGAAGGCTGGTTCATCCGTCCAACAGTTCTCGTTGGTACCGATCCAACTGTTGAGTTCTTCACTGATGAATACTTCGGTCCAGTTCTTGCTGTTCACGTATACGAGGACAACAACTGGCGTGAAGTAATGAACCAAATGGAAGGCATCGCCAAGTACGCGCTTACTGGCGCAGTCATTGCGCAAGATCGCGTGGCCATCAATGAAATCAGCCATGCGCTTCGCTTCTCAGCTGGCAACTTCTACGTCAATGACAAGCCAACCGGCGCCGTCGTTGGTCAACAGCCATTCGGTGGCGGTCGCGCTTCTGGCACAAACGACAAGGCCGGCGCCGCAGCGAATTTGAATCGCTGGACCAGCGCTCGCAGCATCAAGGAAACCATGGTTCCGGCAAAGGAATATGGCTACCCATTCATGAGTGCTGAATAACGAACAAACACATAAAAGTATGGGGCAGCCAATCGGCTGCCCCATACTTTTATGTGTTTAAGCGCGATAAATATCAGGCTCGATAAAAACATATTCAGCAGTTGGAACCGCAGCTCGCAGAATGCTTTCTGCTTCGTCAATACCTGCTGCGATATCGATCGCAGTTTTATCCGCGGTCACTCCGATTTTGGCTGCGACTAGCAGCGCATCGGGACCAACATGCAATGTACGAAGATGAATAAGGCGATCGACAAGCGGTGCGGAAGTCAGTGCAGCGCGCACAGCATCAACTTCTTCGGGTAATGCAGATTCACCAACGAGCATGCTTGCCATTTCGCGAACCAAAACAATCGCAATCACAATAAGCAAGAGACCAATAGCAATCGCACCGAGTCCATCCCAGCGTCCATCGTGCGTGACGGCCGCCATTGACACACCGAAGAGCGCGAACAACAAGCCGACAAGCGCGCCTAAATCTTCGAGCAAAATAACGGGGAGTTCAGGCTGGCGAGCATCTTGAATAAATTGCTTGAGCGTGCGCTCACCTTTTGCTTTGTTAGCTTCTTTGATGGCAGTACGGATTGAAAACGTCTCAAGAATGACAGCAACAATAAGCACGCCAAGTGCGATGCCTACATCGTGCATTTCGTGTGGCTCGTGGACCTTGTGCCAGCCTTCGTAAACGCTGTACAAACCACCAATAATGAACAACACGATGGCGACCATGAAGCCATAGACATAACGAATGCGACCATAGCCAAACTGGTACATCTCATCAGCTTCGCGCGTTGAACGCTTACCACCGATGAGCAACAAAACTTGGTTCAGGGAATCGGCAACCGAGTGAATTGCTTCGGACAGCATCGACGATGAGCCAGTGACTGCGAACGCAACAAACTTGCTTACCGCAATACCAGTGTTCGCAAGGAGCGCAGCAACAACTGCACGGGTACCACCTTCGGTACTCATGGACTTACCTCTATCTATGCCAAACCGGCTTTGAGCTGATTGATTGGGGCAATTGGCGTTGGGTCGATTCCCATTGCGATGGCGGCATAGACGCTCGCCCAGTCCGTCAAAACCGTGAGTGTTGCAAGTCGCGCGAGACGATGCTCGCCTCGGGCATGAAGTTCCGTCATCGGGATTCCGCGATCCTCAACGATTTCCTTGATGACGTTTACGCGCTTGGTTACCGCTTCATGTTCGGCATCGTCACGCATGAGCACCAAATGGATGAGACGTTCTGCAGCACCATCGACGCGGTCACGGAACAAATCATCATCCGAACGCTTGGCTAACAAACCGTCGAACGAAACAATTTGGTTGTGGCCAACTTCCGGTAGACCGCCATAAATCGCAGGCATCTTTGCGTTCTCTGCGAGTTGCGCCATGAATCGACCCGTGGCTGCGCGGCCGATTGCGCCCGTTCCCCACAGCATCGGCAACGACTCGGCGATGCTCAAACCAAGTGTCTTTGCGGTGTTTTCAATTGTTGGAACACCAACGCCGGATTCAACTGAAATTTCGTCCATCAAGTCGGCAGTGAGTTCTAAGTCAGCATCTGAAATTTCCGCTACACCAAGTTCATTGGCAAGCATCAACAACGGTGTTGCAATCGTCCATAGCGAAGCACGTGGCATACGACCTTCGGCATCAATCGCTAAATGGACACTGCTGGCTGAGCGCTTACTGATTTCTTCAAGTTGGCTTCCAGAGGCGCCAACAGTAACCAGACGTGCTCCGCGACGGCTGGCTTCGTCTGCTACTGACAACGTTTCTTCGGTTGATCCAGAACATGAAACTGCGATGACTAAGTCGATTGGTGAAACCCAGCCTGGCAAATGATGCGTACGCTCAACAACGATTGGGATTGACGACGATGGACCAGCAACCGCAGCCAGCACTTCACCGGAAACACCGGAACCGCCCATTCCTGCAACAACAATCGCGCGCGGCTTTCCATCATTAGCTACCTTGCGCAAAGCATCGCGATTGATCAAACTGACTGCTCGACGGATCTGTGCGCCAGAACTTGCTACTGCTTCGAGCATCTGACCAGGGTCGAGATTCGTTAAGTATTCCTGATTGTCCAACATGGCGTCATTGATCATTAGGCATCCTTCATTTGGCTAAGAATCGAATCTCGAATGGATTCCATTCCCGCGGCTGTCGAACTTTCACAATTAAGTCGAAGTAGTGGCTCGGTGTTGCTTGGGCGAACGTTGTACCAAAAGTCTTGGCCTGAGACTGTAAGTCCATCAAGCTCGTCAGTTGCCAGACCGTTTGCAATCGCAGCATCGCGAATCTTTGCAATCACGGCTTGGGCGTCTGAGACTGTCGTGTTGATTTCACCGCTGGCTACATAGCGAACGAACGGTGAAAGGACATCGCTGAGCTTGGTTCCTTCAGCAGTTTCCCCAAGTGCCGCAAGTGCATGCATGGCAGCCAACATTCCCGAATCGGCGTTCCAGAATTCACGGAAGTAGAAGTGGCCTGAATGTTCACCGCCGAAGATGGCGCCGGACTCGGCCATTTTCGCCTTGATGAATGAATGGCCTACGCGTGTGCGAACTGGTGTTCCACCAAGTTCGGTCACAATTTCAGGTACAGCCTTGGACGTGATCAAGTTGTGAATGATTGTTGCGCCAGGAACTTTGGCAAGTTCGCGAGATGCAATCAGGGCAGTCAGAGTCGATGGGTCAACGATCTCACCGTTGTTATCAACGACGAAGCAGCGGTCAGCATCGCCATCAAATGCCAAACCGATATCAGCGCCAACTTCGAGCACTCGCTTTTGCAAGTCACGAAGGTTTTCTGGATCGATGGGGTTGGCTTCATGATTCGGGAAAGTGCCATCAAGTTCGAAATACATCGCGTCGATGTCTAGTGGCAGTGCTGGCAACACATCGTCACCGAGAACTGCTGGAACAGTAAAGCCGCCCATGCCGTTTCCAGTATCGATAACGACTTTGAGTGGTCGTCCATTTTCTAGAGGCACCAGCTTGCGCAAAAACAATGCGTAATCAGCAAGCATGTCAACGTGGGTGACGGAACCATGAGGACCATCGTGATGCGGCAAAGATTCGCTCTCAAGCAGAGTGCGGATTGCTGCTAGTCCACTGTCTTGGCCAACAGGCGCTGCGCCGGCGCGACACAATTTGATGCCGTTGTATTCGGCTGGGTTGTGGCTGGCGGTAAACATTGCGCCAGGGATGTCGAGCGTGCCGGAAGCAAAGTACAGGCCATCAGTTGAGCACAGGCCGATGTTGACAACATCGACACCAGCCGAGGTTGCGCCATCGATGAATGCCGCTACCAAATCAGGTCCGGTTGGGCGCATGTCATGGCCGACAACAATCTTTCCTGCGCCGCCATCGGCACTTCGAATGCCAAGAACTTCAACAAATGCGACGCCCACTTCGCGAGCCAATTCTGGGCCCCACTGTTCAGGCACAACGCCTCTAATGTCGTAAGCCTTGATCAGTGCAGATAAATCACGCATGGATTAAGTCTATTGGCGGTAACACTTGACGATGAGTGCCAAACGCCCGATGAAATGGGACTTATTCCTCAATATTCGGCAAAACGCGCAAGTGTCCGCGGCGAGCGCCTTCGACCGGTGGTTCGACTGGCTCAACACGGCCAACTTCACGAACCGCGTTAGCCAAGGCTTCCAAATCATCCACTGTTGGCTTGAGCGCTTCGGGATCTGGTGCTAGTCGAACGACATCCCAGCCACGCGGCGCGGTGAGGCGCACGCTGTGAGCTTCGCACAGGTCATAACAATGCGGTTCTGCGAACGTGGCAAGTGGGCCCAAGACGGCTGTTTGATCGGCGTACACATACGTCAACGTCGCAACAGCTCTATTGCTGCACGACGGCTTTGAACAACGACGGGTTCCCACATTCGCAAAGATAGCCGAATTAGTCTTGAGTTATGTCACAAGACTCGCCACCACGCGTGAAGCGTGACCGACATGGTCGGGGTATGCGCGGGCCGATGCTGCCTCATAAAGTGCCTGCGTATGAAAATCGCAGTAAAAAATTTGCTCGACTAGTCGATGCTGCTGTAACTGAAATAGAGGGTCGTTTTCCAGCCAGCATGACAAATGTTGCAATTTCTACCGAAGAAGTGCCGTCTAAACGCGATTTGATAATGAACGACGGTGCTGTGGCACTAGGCCGCGGAGAACGCTCAAACCCAAGTCGTGTTGTACTTTATCGCCATCCGATTGAAATGCGTAGTGAGAACGATGCCGAACTTAATCGAATTATCCGAGATGTCTTAGCGCTGTATATCGGCTTGATTCTTGGAATGCGTCCTGATCAAATCGACCCGGATTACCGCGGACCGGAATAGTTAGCTTGCTTGCGCGCGCTTGAGGCGACGGCGCTCACGCTCTGATAGTCCACCCCAGATACCGAAACGCTCGTCATTTGAGAGTGCGTATTCGAGGCAATCAGCCTTCACTTCGCATGAGGAACAGACTCGCTTCGCTTCGCGAGTTGAGCCACCTTTCTCCGGGAAGAAGGCCTCTGGGTCAGTCTGGGCACACAGTGCCTGTTCGTGCCATGAGAGGACGTCGAGTTCCGTGAAAGGTAGTGGAGCGAAATCGCTCACGTTGTACCTCCTAGTCGGGCGCAACAAAATCTAAGTACCTTGTCGTTCCTAGATTTCTTACTGGCTGCGCGTGCGGCTTTGCTCTAAATTACACCGTTGCAATTAGTCCCCGTCAAGCGGGTTGCCCATAAAAATAGGCTTTTTTATCGATATTCGGTCAAAAATTCGCCGAATAGTCACATTTCCGTGGGTTTCCCCATCAAAAATGGACACTTGCAAAGATTCTTGTCACAATTTTTCTGCCTAACAACCAGTCACTTTTTATCAATCAATCACATTCACAACGTCAGAACTGAAATGCAACATTGCTGAAATGAACACCACGGGGGCTTAGTGCAAGCCTGGCTAGTTCACTTGCAAGCGCTCCTGCCACACTTATCGAATGCTGATTACGAGTCTGCTCGACACAGACTTATACAAGTTCACAATGATGCAAGCTGTGCTGCATCAATTTCCTGGCACTGAAGTTACTTACCGCTTCAAATGCCGAAATGCGGATGTTGCACTCGGACATCTCGCCGATCGAGTTCGCGCGGAAATTGATTCGCTCGCTTCACTCTCATTCACCGAAGATGAACTTGATTGGCTTGGTCAGCTGCGTTTCATCAAGAGTGACTTTGTAGATTTCCTTGGCTTGTTCAAATTGAACCCTAAGTACGTCACTGTCACTGGCGAACCCGGCACGGATCTGGACATTGAAATCACTGGACCGTGGCTACACACCATCATGTTCGAAATTCCCATTTTGGCGATTGTCAACGAACTGTACTTTCAGGACTTTACAACGACTGATTCAAACGCCGAGGGTCGCGCACGTTTGGCAACGAAGATTGAAAAACTCAAGGCCCCCGAACTGCGCAATCTCAAGATTGCCGATTACGGCACGCGTCGACGCTTTTCTAAAGATTGGCAGCGCGAAGTTTTATCGACTTTGCGCAGCGAACTGGGTACCGTTCCACAAGGACAGTTCGCTGGAACGAGCAATGTGCTGCTTGCAAAAGAACTCGGGTTAACGCCGCTTGGCACCATGGCGCATGAATATCTGCAGGCATGCCAAGCACTTGGACCTCGCTTGCGCGATTCCCAGACTTTTGCGTTTGAATCATGGGCCAAGGAATACCGTGGCGACCTTGGAATAGCGCTCAGCGATGTCTATGGAATCGAACCATTCCTACGCGATTTTGATTTGTATTTCTGCAAACTTTTTGATGGCGCACGACATGACAGTGGTGACCCGTTTGTATGGGGTGAGCGCATGATTGCGCACTACCAAGACAACCGCGTCGACCCGAAAACCAAGACACTGATTTTCAGTGACTCACTCACAGTTGATAAAACCATTGAGCTCTACGAACGATTCCACGATCGTTGTGAACTGGCTTTTGGAATTGGCACCAACCTGACAAACGATGTTGGTTTCACGCCGCTACAGATCGTCATCAAGATAGCCAAGTGCAACGGTCAGCCGGTCGCCAAACTTTCAGATACGCCAGACAAAAACATGTGCGAAGACGAAAACTACTTGAGCTACCTCAAGCAAGTCTTCGACATTCCAACGAATTAAGCATCCCCCAAACTCAGCACGAGTCGAACGAGCGGCGCGTACACGAGTGAGACGTGGCCAGGATTCGAACTTGATGTGGCCAGGGACAAGTTTCGAAAACGAAAAGTTTTCGAAACCAATAGATGAATCCCGTTCCTGACTTACTGATGGGGTTCCCCCATCAGTAATTGGATAGCGAGAAAAAGGTAAGTGAAGCGATAAACCCAATCAAGGTGGCCAGGGACGTGTGTGAATCCAAAGTTTTGGATTCACACCAAAACAATGCTGATTGTCGATCCCGTCCCTGTGATTAGTCGGGTTCCCCGACTAATCATTCTGAAGTGAGAGTATCTAGAAATCGATCTGAATTAACTTGATGTGGCCAGGGACGGGATCGAACCGTCGACCTTCCGATTTTCAGTCGGACGCTCGTACCAACTGAGCTACCTGGCCTATTGCAAGAGTCGGCATTCATCTCGTGAACGTTTGCCGACCCTGCGTGCGACCCCGACGGGACTCGAACCCGCGACCTTCGCCGTGACAGGGCGACGCGCTAACCAACTGCGCTACGGGGCCTCTGACCTTTTGTCGTTATAACGAAAGGTCGTTGGCCGGATAAACACCGAGGTGTCTATCGGTCAGTACCCCCAACGGGATTCGAACCCGTGTTACCGCCGTGAAAGGGCGGCGTCCTAGGCCACTAGACGATGGGGGCAAGCCAACACATTGCTGTCTTGGCAGACTTGAAGCATAGAGGACGTGGGCCGTTTGGTGCAAAATTGGGGCCTATTCGGCAGCTGTTCCTGGTTTTCCACTGTTGGACTCAAGGAGTGCAAGTACTTCTTCGCGCTGATAGCGACGGTGACCACCAAGCGTTCGTACTGCAGTGATTTTGCCTGCATCTGCCCATCGGGTAACGGTTTTTGGGTCTACTCGAAACAGTTCGGCCACTTCTGCAGGTGTCATGAGGGTCTGGTCTGTGTAATTATTCATGCACGTGCCCTTTTCTGCGTCGCAATGCGCACTCGGCCCCGTGCTTCAATAATTGCCCTATTTCACTGGAATTGCAATTGGGCTGCTCGTGAGGTGCGTCGCACGATTCTTGAGGAAGGCGCTGACCCGTAAGCGCGCCAACGACCTGGCTCGGGTACAATTTTGGGAGCGCCGTATGGCGCGTCTTCTATTGGGTTTTCGACAGGTAAAGAGGGGGCTCACACCATGGGCCGCGGCCGTGCCAAAGCAAAGCAAACCAAAGTTGCTCGCGATTTGAAGTACAACACTGGTCATACTGACTTGGGTGCACTTCAGGCTGAGTTGTCGAACAGTTCATTTTCTGGTCAGGACATTGATGCTGAAGACCAGACTTACAACGATGATCCGTATGCGAAGTACTACGACGAATCTGAAGAAGAAGAGTCCGAGGACAGCTAGTTAGCTGTGGGCGCCGACGAGAGTGACTGCGCCACCCTTGCCGCCCTTTGCGGCTGCATCGCCCATTTCGCCATCTGCGCGAAGTTCAATCGTTCCGCAAACCCACGAGGCTAGACCACGTCGTGCAAGTGATGCGATTGCCTTATCGGCATCTGCTGCCGAAACAATGGCCATCATGCCGATGCCCATGTTGAATGTTTTTTCAGCTTCGTGTTGTGCCACGTTGCCGCCTTTAACGAGGTAATCGAAAATCGTTTGTGGCGCCCAAGTAGAACGGTCGATCTTGAGGCTGGCAAACTCTGGAAGAACGCGAGCCACGTTGGCTGCTACGCCACCACCGGTGATGTGGCTGATGGAATGCACCTCGACTTCTTCAATCAAAGCGAGAAGGTCAAGACTGTAAATCCGAGTTGGCTCGAGCAGTTCTTCGCCGAGCGTGCGACCGAATTCATCGATGTGGTCGTGTACATCGCGCTTCAAAACGTTGAATGCGATGTGACGAGCCAATGAGTAGCCATTTGAATGCAGCCCGCTCGAAGCGATGGCAATCGCTACATCGCCTACCTGAACGCGATCCGGGCCAAGCAGTTTGTCGGCGTCTACAGCGCCTGTGCCAGCTCCTGCAATGTCGTAATCATCGTCGCCGAGTAAGCCAGGGTGTTCAGCAGTTTCGCCACCAACGAGTGCACAGCCGGCCAAAGCGCAACCGGTAGCGATGCCCGTGACAATCGCAGCCACGCGTTCTGGATGAACTTTGCCTACGGCGATGTAATCGGTCATGAAAAGCGGTTCGGCGCCACACACCACGAGATCGTCAACAACCATGGCCACCAGATCGATACCGACAGTGTCATGAATATCCATGCGGCGAGCAACATCGATCTTGGTGCCAACACCGTCGGTTGATGTAGCCAATAGCGGGCGATTGAAATTCTTCAACGCGCTGACATCAAAGAGTCCTGCGAAACCACCAAAGTCGCCAAACACTTCTGGACGTCCGGCCTTGTCGATAGCTGATCGCATCAACTCAACGGCGCGTTCGCCGGCCTCAACATCAACACCTGCGGCAGCGTAGGAAAGATTTTCGATCATGGTCGGCGAATCACTTCATCCATTGCGGTTAAAAGGTTTTCGTGGCGTTCGAGGCCTTCGAGAACATGCTTGCCTAAGACAGATTCTTCAGGAAGTTCAACGGGGTATTCGCCATCGAAGCAGGCACGGCACAAACGATCCTTTTGAATGTTTGTTGCTGCGATGAGTTCGTCTAGCGAAATGTAGGCCAACGAATCAGCACCGATCGAGCGGCAAATTTCATCAATCGAGAGACCGTTTGCGATGAGTTCGGCACGAGTAGCAAAGTCGATGCCATAGAAGCATGGCCATTGCACAGGTGGGCTGGAAATCCGGACGTGCACTTCAGCAGCACCGGCTTCGCGCAGCATTTTGACGATTGCACGCTGGGTATTGCCACGCACAATCGAGTCATCAACGACGACGAGGCGCTTGCCTTCGATGACTTCACGCAATGGATTGAGTTTGAGTCGAATACCGAGCTGACGAATCGTTTGGCTCGGCTGAATAAAGGTTCGACCAACGTATGCATTTTTGACCAAGCCCTGTGCGAATGGAATACCGCTACCATGAGCAAAACCAACAGCAGCAGGAGTTCCTGATTCAGGAACTGGAATTACCAAGTCGGCTTCGACTGGAAATTCCTTCGCCAAGCGTCGGCCAACTTCAACGCGAACCGCATGAACAGGCTGTCCAGCAATCGAAGTATCAGGACGAGCAAGGTAGACGTACTCGAAAAGGCAGCCCTTGGGATCGGCTTCGGCAAAACGTGAGGAACGAAGTCCGTGTTCATCAACGGCAATGAGTTCGCCGGGCTCGATTTCTCGGACGAACGATGCGCCGACAATGTCGAGCGCCGCAGACTCGGAAGCAACAACCCAGCCGCGTTCTAGGCGACCAAGAACGAGCGGACGAATTCCTTGCGGATCACGAGCCGCATAAAGCGTCTGGTCATCCATGAACACCAAACTGAAGGCACCACGAACCTTGGGCAGCTCGTCAATCGCTGCGCCTTCCATGGTCTTGTCAGGATGCGAAGCCAATAGGCCAGTCAAAATGTCCGTGTCAGTCGTTGCGTTGTTGCCCAAGTCGGAAAACAACTCACCAGCGTTTGCCTGAACTTCTTTAAGGCGCTTTGCCAATTCGTGGGTATTGGTCAGGTTGCCGTTGTGTGAAAGCGCGAGGTGGCCTGTTGCAGTGGCACGAAATGTTGGTTGCGCGTTATCCCAGCTGCTGGAACCAGTTGTGCTGTAGCGCGTGTGACCGATAGCGATGTGCCCGTGAAGTGATTCGAGCGCGGACTCGGTGAAAACCTGTGACACCAAACCCATGTCTTTGTAGACCGTGATGTTGTGACCATCGGCGACTGCAATGCCAGCGGACTCTTGACCGCGGTGCTGAAGTGCATAAAGACCAAAGAACGAAAGCTTGGCTACTTCTTCTCCGGGAGCCCATACTCCGAAAACACCACAGGCATCCTGTGGACCCTTTTCACCAGGTAACAACTCATGATTTAGTCGACCATCGCCCGCCACAACCATGAGTCTACCTGCATGCCAAGGTTGGCTGGTCGTTGGCACAGGTGAAGAATGAAGGCATGGACCAGGAGCGCGACGCCGTACTCGAACAAGTCAGTGCCGCAATCGGTGGGACGGACAGAGAAGTCATTGCCGGCGCGGTTCGAACGTCACTGAAATGGTTTGCTTCCCTTCACCCTGGCCGAGCTGTCGAACTTCGAGTGCCACCGTTCATGGTCGTCCAGGTATTGGGCGGCACCACTCATAGACGTGGAACTCCCCCAGCCGTCGTAGAAATGTCCCCCCAGATCTGGCTGGGCTTATTGACTGGCGAAACTGACTGGGCCGGTGCAGTCGCTAATGGTTCAATCACCGCAAGTGGCGAACGCAGCGACCTTAGCGAATACTTTCCGATACGCGACTAGCGCCACACACTCGCTTCGTGATCAGTGAACGTCGACAGCGTCAATTGATTGTGCATAAAGATGATGCCATCTGGTTTAACTGACTTAATGAGGTCTGCGATTGGCACACCTTTGTAATGACGTTCGTCAATTGTGACTACGCGCTTTGCGCCAAGTGCGAAATACGGAGTGAAGGCATCACCATAAGAGTCCTTGAAAATGATGTACGTTCCAGTGCCATCACCTCGGACATCGTCCATGCCGTTATCGCCACCCATATAAACCGAATAGCGATTGGCGTACACGTCTTTATCTTTGGCACGGGACTTTACAAAAACTGAACTCGTGCACACTTTCGTTTCAGCTGGCTGATTCACACAGCGATGCAAAGTGGCTGAACTGGACCATTTGGTCGAAAATTTATCGGCTTGAGGAACACCCACATAAGTGATTTTGCGACCGACCGATCCGATGAAATCAGGGTACTTAGTTTTCACATCCAGAACTGGGAGTGCCTGAGGCGCCGGAAGCCCCAACGCTGCCAACTTCTCCCGAACTGCATTAGAGGCCGCAATCGCACCGTTGCCATTCCAATGGTGATCAGTGTTGAACCACATGCGCGAACGGGTTGAAGTATCGCCAACAATCGGCGTTAAATCTAGGACTAGACCGTGCTTTGCAAACTCTTTCAAGGTTGCTGGCTTGTGTTCCACATACGTATTTTTCCAATGTGTAGGCAACACATCGCTAAAAACTTCTTCTTTTTTCGGAACGTAAACGAACAACATTGGCACGTGATTCGAAGCCGCCGTGTTTTGCAATGCAGACAGATCTGAATCAAATCTTTCGATAGGTGGTAGCACTGGGATCTTGTCGAACAACATGTTCGTATCTCTATCGATCCACACTCCAGCCACTTCGCTTTGACGGAATGCTTGCGTAGCTATCGCGGCGTGCAAATTCAGTAACACGCGTCGCGCTGGCATTCGGTCATCGACGAAATTTTCCGTTTGCTTCATCCAGCTTCCGTCCAAGAACGTCGCCACAGATGGATTGCTATACATCGCCAAATTGCGACCATCAAGAGTCGAGCGAATCGGAACGTTTCGCTGAGTAAGCCAAACCAAACTCACCGTCGTCAGGACAATAAGCACGATTCCCGCTAGGGCGTTACGAAAGTTTTTCATAAGACCAATCCCTAGAACCTGAAGTAAATGAACGGAACGTATTTCACTGCAACCATGAAGGCTGTAGCGATAACCAATAGAACGATAACCAGCGCAGCCCACACAGTGGCTTGTGCAAATGACCAATCAACATGCAACTCCAAGAGCTGATGCTCAACGCGACGCATGACAGGCTTGGCCACACCAGCAGCAAGTGCAATTGCGGCGATCACCAGCACCCAGTTTTGCTGGAACGCAAATGAGCTCCATGAATCCGTCAGTGGTCGTGATCCCGTTGGAATCAAACCGGTCAAAATATCAGTTGCTTGGCCAAACGATGTGCTTCGGAAAAGAATCCAACCCAAACCAGCAAGAAGCAGTCCGTAGGTATGTTGAACTACGAGTGGCAATTTCAACAACGCATTGCCGTAAACCGTGCGTTCAAGTCCGATAAGTACGCCGTAGTACAAGCCCCAAGCCACGAAGGTCCAGGCAGCACCATGCCAAAGGCCGGTGAGTGCCCAAACGACCATCAGGTTTCGCCACAACTTCACTGGTCCAACGCGCGAGCCGCCCATCGGAATGTAGATGTAGTCACGGAACCACGAACCGAGGGACATATGCCAGCGGCGCCAAAACTCGGCAGCTGATGTCGCGTGATACGGATAGTCAAAGTTTTCATGAAAGCGAACACCCAACATTGCGGCCAAACCAATTGCGATGTCGGAGTACGCGGAGAAATCTAAATAGATTTGTAGCGAATACATCACCATTGATAGCCAGGCTGTTGCCACGGATGGTGAATGTGGCAAGGCAAAAAGTTGATCGACAGTGATTGCCAGTTGGTCAGCAATCACTGTTTTCTTGGCCATGCCAGTTGCAATTCGAATTGCGCCATAGCTAAACATGCGCGCATCAAAGCGAGGGTTGCGTAATTGCTCTCCGATATGTTCCCAGCGAACAATTGGACCAGCGACCAAGTGCGGGAACATCGTAAGATACGCAGCGAATCGAACAAATGAGTCCGAACCTTCGTCGCGTCGTCGATAAATATCTACGAGATAACCGATAGCCATGAATGTGTAAAACGAAACACCAATGGGCAGCGGCAAATTGATTCGTGCCGCAAGGTCAGCGTGTCCCGTGTTCAGCAAAATGAAGTCGGTGTACTTCAGGATAAAAAGTGGCGCCAAGTTGAGCAAAATGCCAATGGTCAAAATTAACGAACGTGAAGTTTGCGCTTTAACCAACGTTCGGCCAGTTACATAGTTGATGACGGCCGACGCCATAATCAAAATGACGAGTCGAGGCTCGCCCCAAGCGTAGAAAAACAGACTTACGAGAAGTAGCGGAACTGCGCGCATGCGTGCCGGCACAATGAAATAGGCGAGCAACGCGATTGGCAAAAACGCGTAAAAGAAGACTGTGCTCGTAAAGACCATAGGTAACCCAGTTTAAGTTATCGACACAGTAGAAGCGTGACTACGAAACGTTGTGCTTAGCCGAAAAGCTTTGGCAGCACGGCTTCGCTAGCGGCCCGAAGTTCATCGATTGTTGCCGAAACTTCGCCACCGTACACACCACGGAAATGCAACTCGGTTGTGTCATCAACTGATCCAACATGTGTCACTGCGATTCCATAACGAGAACACAATGCCACGAGTGCTTGATCATGATGATGTGGAGCAACAACTACAGCGCGAGATGCCGATTCACTCCACAAGAAAACGAACGAGTCTTGATCCTCTGGTAAGTTGATGGTTGCACCACGATCGGCACGAATCGCCATTTCAACGAACGCTTGAGCCAAACCACCGTCAGCAACATCGTGTGCTGCGGTGATGAGATCGGTCTTGGACGCTTCGAGCAAAACTTCAGCAAGATTCTTTTCAACGGCGAGATCCAAGACAGGCGGCATGCCTCCGAGGTGTCCGTGAATTTCATGCGCCCATTCCGAACCTGCAAGTTCGTCACGAGTAACACCGAGTACAAAGATCGATTCGCCTGCAGTCTTCCACTCCATACCGGTGCGCTTATTGACATCATCAATAACGCCGAGCACACCAATGACTGGCGTTGGATGAATTGCTACATCACCGGTCTGGTTGTAGAACGACACGTTGCCGCCAGTTACAGGCGTGCCCATGTCCAAGCAAGCATCTGCAAGTCCTGTGACCGCCTGCTCGAACTGCCACATCACGCTTGGGTCTTCGGGTGAACCAAAGTTCAAGCAGTTAGTGACTGCAAGTGGGCGTGCACCTGTAGTTGCAACGTTGCGGTATGACTCAGCAAAGGCGAGCTGTGCACCACGGTAAGGATCAAGTGCAGCAAAACGTGCGTTGCAGTCAGTCGAGACCGCGATACCGCGTCCAGTGACTTCGTCAACGCGAATCATGCCGCTGTCTTCTGGCTGTGCGAGAACAGTGTTGCCGCGAACGTAGCGATCATATTGCGATGTGACCCACGTCTTGGCAGCCAAGTTTGGCGCAGCAACCATTCGAAGCAGCGTTTCGCGAACAGCTTCAGCCGAGTTTGGACGAGCCAAGCGTTCTGCAGTTGGTGCGTCTGCCTGACGAGCATCCATCCAATCCGGACGAGCATATGGGCGTTCGTAAACAGGACCATCGTGAGCAACAGATCGTGGTGGAACATCAACGATCTGTTCGCCATGCCAGTCAACAGTCAAACGACCACTGGCATTGACTTCGCCGATTACTACAGCTTCGATGTCCCACTTCTTGCACACATCAAGGAATGCATCGACCTTTGATGGTTCAACAACTGCGCACATGCGCTCTTGGGATTCACTCATCAAGATTTCTTCGGGTGACAACGTGCTGTCGCGTAGCAAAACGCGATCAAGCCACACGTGCATGCCGCCTTCGCCATTGCTTGCGAGTTCGCTTGTTGCACACGAGATGCCAGCGCCACCAAGGTCTTGGATGCCTTCGACGAGGCCAGCATGCAAAACTTCGAGCGTGCATTCAATGAGCAACTTCTCCATGAATGGATCGCCGACCTGAACACTTGGTCGCTTCGCAGGACCATCAGCATCGAAGGTTTCAGAAGCAAGGACGCTCACGCCGCCGATGCCATCTCCACCGGTACGAGCGCCGTAAAGGATGACTGAGTTGCCGACACCAGAAGCCTTGGCTAAGTGGATGTCTTCATGTTTCATCGTGCCAACGCACAATGCATTCACTAATGGATTGCCCTGATATGAAGGGTCGAAAACAATTTCGCCACCGATGTTGGGCAAACCGAGGCAGTTACCGTATCCACCGATACCGGCAACAATGCCATTAACAACACGGCGTGTGTCTGGGTGTTCAGGAGCACCAAAACGAAGTGGGTCCATAACCGCAACTGGACGTGCACCCATAGAGATGATGTCGCGAACGATACCGCCGATGCCCGTGGCAGCGCCTTGGTATGGCTCAACATATGAAGGGTGATTATGTGATTCAACCTTGAACGTCACAGCCCAGCCGTCACCGATGTCAACGACGCCGGCGTTTTCGCCAATGCCCACGAGCATTGAATCGTTCGCAGGGACTTTGTCGCCAAATTGACGCAAGTGCACTTTGCTGGATTTGTAGCTGCAGTGCTCGGACCACATCACCGAGTACATCGCGAGTTCTGATGAAGTCGGACGGCGTCCCAAGATTTCCTTGATGCGTTCGTACTCGTCGAGCTTTAGACCCAATGCGGCAAACGGTTGTTCCACATCTGAATTGGCTTTCGCGCTCGCAACGTTATCGACACTCATGCGAGGACCTTTCCATTTTCAACAAGACTCTTAAGTACTGAGGTAAAGAAACCGAGACCATCTACAGTCGGGCCAGTTAGCGCTTCAACTGCGTGCTCTGGGTGAGGCATGAGGCCAACGACGTTTCCGGCTTCATTGCAAATGCCTGCGATGTCGCGACGGCTGCCATTCGGATTGAGTTCCAGGTAACGAGCAATGACGCGACCTTCGGCCTCTAGCTGGTCGAGTGTGCGCTCATCGGCAACGTAGCCGCCTTCACCATTCTTCAAGGGAACAACAATCTCTTGGTTCATATCAAAGTTCTTGGTCCACGCCGAAGTTGTGTTCGTGATTTCGAGACGCTGATCGCGGCAAATGAAGTGCAGATGATCATTACGAGTCAATGCGCCTGGTAGCAGGTGTGACTCACACAAAATTTGGAAGCCATTGCAAATACCCAGAACAGGCATGCCTTCGCGTGCGGCGTTGATTAGTGGCTCCATCACAGGAGCAAAGCGAGCGATTGCGCCGCAACGCAAATAGTCACCGTATGAAAATCCACCTGGAAGTACAACAGCGTCGACGCCATGCAAAGTTGCATCTGCGTGCCACAGTGGCACAGCTTCGGCGCCAGCAAGGGTTACCGCGCGAGCAGCGTCCTTGTCATCGAGCGAACCGGGGAAAGTAACTACACCGATTCGTGAGCTCATGCCTGGACCTCAACCGTGAAGTCTTCGATTACTGGATTGCTGAGCAAAGTTTCTGCAATGTGCTTGATTTCTTCAAGTTTGGCTGGGGTTACTTCCCCATCAACTGTTAGAACAAATTGCTTACCTTGACGGACGTCAGTTACGCCGGTCAGGCCGAGGCGACCGAAGGCACCTTGAACTGCACGACCCTGAGGGTCAAGAATTTCGGGCTTAAGGGCAACGTTGACAACTACGCGGGCCACAGGATCTCCAGACATGCGGTGGAATACCCCAAGTCTAACGAATCGCTAGTTCTTAGAGCCTTCGGGTCCTTCAATGAAGTGGCCACCTGTTTGTGGGCGGTCCAATTCTTGAACTGCCTGGAAGACTCTGGCGCACGCCTGACCATCTCGAATCGGGAAAGTTTCATTGATGCGCGTTTGATAGAGCGGCTCGGGATCAATCCCGTAATGAATTTGCTTGGTTGTTGCCGAGATTGCATCTTCCACAGTCAGCGCGACCGGTCCAAAACCGTGTTCTTCGTAATCAAAATATCCAGGACGTCCAACGTGGCCGCCCGATAGTGCATCTTCCTTATCAAAGTGGAAGTAAACGATTGGGCGATCGAGATAGGCGGCATTGAAGGCAACAGACGAGTAGTCCGTAATAAGAACCGCAGCTTGAGCAAAGGTTCGCTGAATGTCGATATCTTCGTAACGAATAATGCGAACATGATCAGGCAATTCGATTTCTTCGAGGACTGCCGAGAGATTTGGGTGCGGCATAAATGCCACAGTCAGACCTTTTTCTTGCGCTGCTTGTGCAAGCTCTGGCGATCGAACAAAAGCATCCCACTGCTTGTAGTAATCGCTTTCCCAAAATTGCGGCAAAATTTTTCTTGGCCACGTGAACGTCGTCACGGTTAAACCTGCTCGCCAGGTCGGGCAAATCAAAATTAGATTCTGTTCATCTTGCGAAACCGTTTTCGCTTTTTCGATGAGTCGATCAAAACGCGGCAGACCTGTCAGTTGCGCTTCGCGTGACGTGTAAACATACGACGTGTGATCGTCAGCGATAGAGGCTTGCTCGGCAACTGTACTTGTTACGAACATTGCGAATTTTTTCGGATTGAGCCATCGCGACAGGTCATCTTTGATAATTCCATGTTGGAGGAAAATGAACTTGTAGCGTGGAGCACCAAATCGCCAGGTGTAACGCCGCGGGTTCACCATGCTGACGTCGCCGTGAGAGGAAATCACAAATTTGGCATGAGTCAGCATGACAAGCCAACTAGTTGAGTCGTAATAAACAACGCGTTTGCCGTATTTCACACGTAAGCGCTTTGCATCAGCCGTGCCTTTAGTAATAACAAACCACGAATTGATTTCCGGGTGCGAATTAACCACGTAATCAAATAAATGCTCGGCACTATCGTCAGCGTCGTGCACGCGGTCCATGAAGACCCACGAATCCTTGTACCGCTTTTCATTAATTTCTAGCGGCGCCCACCATCGGATGGTCGATCTAAATAGGCGCGTTTTAAAAATGAGGTAATAGTTAGCGATCACACGTGGTGCCCTGCGACTAAACGCTGTGCGAATACGAGTTTTTAGCGGATAGAAAATGCGTGGTCGAGGTGGTAACACACGACGAGTTGCCGCCGGCAACTTTCGACCATTCACGACAACGTCGGTACGTGCGGTTGGAACCCATGCAATGTATTCGTGGGCAAGAACGCAGTGCAACAAATCGAGGTCGCGAATTTTCTTGTGCTCAACTTCGAATGGTTGACCATCGACGAGAAATGCAACGTCCGGCTTTTCTCCGCGGAAGTAGAACGAGATTTTTGTCAGGCCTTGCTCGTCATCGACGACGTCGATGTAATAGCTGTCTGACACTTCGCCTTCACCTTGGTAACTGAAAGAAAGTAGTGCGCGAGCGTCATGCGACAGCGGCCGCAAACCATGCGCATCAACTTCTTCCGCCGCCAAATAGCCCGCAAGTTGCGAGAACAGAGTCACGAAATCCGTACGAATTTCGTGATTAATAAAACTCTGAGAAGCAGATTTTTCGGATTCGGAAAAATACCACGACAGTTCATAGAGAATTACGTGCTGAATCCAGTTCGGCACACAATTAAAACGTTCTGTAGCCCGTTTGCAAATGTCGATGTATCCCAGTTCCAAAACACTGGTGTATCGGCCTTCGTGGCGCAAACTATTTTGCAAAGTCGATGAGTTGTCCGAGCGTTTGCGATACAGATACTTTGCTGACGAACACAAGCCGACCTTGGAAATATCGGTAGCCATCAAGTAGCGCAACATGAAATGGCCGTCTTCGAAGTTCGGACGAATTCTCTCGTTGAATCGCAATGCCTCTTGTTGAATTACGTCTAACTTCATCAATGAGACAGTGCTACTACCCGGGAAAATTTCGGGTTCGCGTTCGAGGTCCACGATTCGATTTCCCATTTTGAAACTTCGATTTCGTGGGTGACCTTCTTGGAATTTGCCCTCTTCGAAGTAGAGGAAGACATTCGCCCCAATAACAGAGGTCTCGGGATGAATCTTCAGGAAGTTCAACGCTTCTCGAAAATAATTACGATCTAGCAAGTCGTCTGGGTCGGTGAATGTTACCCATTCGCCGGTGGCGTGATCGAGACCAAAATTGCGGGCAGAACTCTGTCCACCATTTTCTTTCGACAGTACTTTGATACTTAGCTTCGACTTCGCTGCCCAATTGTGTAGATACTCGAGCGACCCATCTGTTGAACCATCATCAACGACCACCAATTCGATAGTGGTTAAGTCCACGCGTTGCGACTCCAGTGATTTTCTAAATTCCGGCAGAAATCGCTCCACGTTATAAACCGCAGAAACGATTGAAAACATTGGCCGTTTGGGGTCAGTCACGTTTTAATCATAACGAGACGAGCATTTAAACTCTGGATTGATTCGGTTCGAAAGCCGAAAGCTGAATGCGCAATCTCCGCACAAGTTGCGAATTACTAGAAACGAGTCGTAAATTTCCCAGCTCGTGCTGTTGTCACAATGATGTTGGGCGTTGAAATCAGACCCTGCACGAATGCAAACTTTCCTTGGGCTGAGTGCGAATTCGAATGACTCATGCGTTCTACAAATTTACGCGTGTTAACCAAGAAAGTGGTTGGGCCGATACTGATTAAACCCGTCGCAGAAGTTTCGGAAATGTCTTTCACATCTATTAATCTCAGAAGGTTTTCGCGCAGTTTCATAATCTTGTTCCGTTTGGCTGCATTCGCCTTACGTTGAGCAAATACTGACATCACAACAACATCCGCTAGTTCGTTGGCCAACGAGACTCCAAGATCATGTGACTGAATGAAATTCAATACGCGCACAAATTCTTCAATAAACAAAAGATTCTCGTTTGATGAATTTTGAATTGCGGCAACGACTCCTGGAACGAGGTCACGCACGATTGAACGCTGTAATAGTGCAATCTGAAGTCGGCGCGAGTCCGTCGAAGTGCACTCTGAATTTTCAATCACATGTAATGACATCTGAAGTGAACGCAATTGTGCCGAGAAAT
This sequence comes from Candidatus Nanopelagicales bacterium, assembly GCA_023260395.1. Lineage (GTDB taxonomy): Bacteria > Actinomycetota > Actinomycetes > S36-B12 > UBA5976 > UBA5976. The sequence continues at coordinate 6,380 of JALQVI010000018.1, read as the reverse complement.
AGATGTCATCTCCACTACGCACCTGGCTTGAGAGCGAGCGAGCGCCCGGATCATTACTCTGAATCCAGCGATAGGTCGGACGCTTAGCCGTTGAGATTTTGGCAGCGGCTAAATACACAGCAACGAGCCACGGTTGATCTTCGGCCGTAGCCAATGAATTTTCAAACGTAACCACCTGCGCTAATTCTCGTTTAATCAACTTATTAGCTGCACCGAGCGAATGTACGAGTTCGGGACTTGAGACAAATGTGGTCGCCTTTAGCTCATAGATTCCCGACTTAACAACTTCTGGAAGTTCATATGACTTTGATGATGTAACTCGAGTTGTTCGACCGAGCACAACATCGGAGTTATCTTTGAGCGCAACAGAAACAAGATCATCGAGCGCTGTGGTTTCAAGTACATCGTCAGCGTCCAGAAAGAAAATGAATTCTCCACGAGACGTTTCAAGTAACCGATTACGAGTGACACTCACACCGCTGTGATGTATTTGCTCAACATGAATTCGGTCATCGCTACTAGCGATTTCTAGAAGCTTTTCCCAGGTAGCATCGCGACTTCCATCATCGACAATCGAGATTGACCAATGTGCATATGTTTGGGCAACCACGGAATCCACAGCTGCTTGTATCGTGGATTCTGCTTGGTGAGCCGCAATCAAGACGTTAACGCTTGGAACTCGGTCATTGTTTTCGATGAGCGAAGAAGAATCACTCATGAGTCTTTAGATACCCATTCCACGTGAGATTGCATTCAAGGTTGGCTCGCCCGGTTGACCCGGCAGCGCACCTAATAAATCTTGGCGATAAGACTGACGCTTTTGTTTACGTGAATCTGGTCCAAATAAATCATGCAAAACAGTTGTGAACTCTTCAGCCTGAGAGACGACATAGGCCGCATTCCATTGTTCTTGATCAATCAAAATCTCACGAGACTTCTTGTATTCAGCTAAATCAACGGTCACCATGACTACTGGCGTCCCGATAAGCAACGCATCATGTGCAATTGAACTGAAATCAGTAACAATCGCTGAGTACTCACGCAACTTTGCGCTGTTAAATCCACTCGTCTCGAGCGCGATGCCGCTCATGTTAGACACCGCTTTTCGCAAACTCGGCTTGCTCGCCGGATGCAGGAACACATCGACGTCGCACTGTTCTTTTAATGCGGCTTTACCAAGTTGCGCGAGCCATTTGACGATTTCGCCTTCGCCATTTGCTGTTTCAGGAAATGTTGGAGTGACTGCAATTCGACGATCTTTAGGTGGCACAAAGTCGCCAGCTCGCAAGACATCTACGAGCCGGAATTCAATGTCGTGAATCGAAGACTTCGCTTGAACTCGATCGAGGCGGCGTGCTTCGTCACTATTTGGTTCGCACACTAATTCATCCCAGCCGGTGCTCGTGCTAGCGATTGCGGTGAAGTGCCAGAGGGATGGTTGTGCCGAGAGTCGACCTAGGCCAATCTCTTTTCCGATAGGACCAGTGCTGCCATGCCACAACTGAATTTTGTGTGAGCCACTGAGCAATGCGCGCGAAAAAAGGTCTGCACGCTTGTGCCAAAAATCATGACTTTCATGCACACTGACTGCAGCGCGCAAAAGCTTGCTCCACACTTGCGCATTGTGGGCGCCAGGTCCGATTTCAACTTTGGCGTGAGGAATTGAATGCGATTGCGCCCAAGTGTGGCCGGCTTCAGAGGGTGAAATAAAAATGTAGGAATCAAGTGGCGCAGTCTTTGAAAATTCAAGGACCGCTGCGCGCACGTTTCCGTACGAAACTGCTTGTTCTACGAAAACAACAAATGGCTCTTTATTAATTGAATGCGAAGCATTTTCGAGTCCGCGCGCAATCTTTTCTGGAGCCACGAGCCTCATGAGAGCGTCAAAACCCAGCACCTGTGCATCTCGAAACCGTTGCTGGAAGCTCACTCTGACAGTTTAGCGTGCGACGGATTGGGCCGATGGACCCTTAGATCTGGACCCGAACGTCGATGACATGGCCAGTGGTCCGAGTTGTCATCACATCAATGCAGCTGGACGCTACAGCATCAGATGTCAGCAAAGTTGCTGGATCTTCGTCACCAAACGCCTTAGTGCGCATCGGCGTTGACGTTCGCTCAGGGTTCACAACATTGACACAGATATCGTCCTGCGACCATTCATCCGCAAGTGCTTGACCCAAGTTCACAACAGCAGCTTTCGTCGATGAATAAATGCTGTATTCAGCTCGTCCACGAGTATGCGATGACGAAGTGAACAGCAAAAGGTGTCCCTTCCCTGCTGCAAGATACTTGTGGCTTGCACGCGCAACATTCACAGCACCCATGTAATTAATCGAAACCGTTTCTTGAACTTGCGAGAAATCTTGGTCCGCTAATTTTCCGATTCGCAAAATGCCTGCTGTGTTAACGACTAAGTCAATAACTCCAGATTCACCAGCTGCGCTCGCAAGCGCTTTTTCTACATCGTCAAGATTCGCAACATCTGTGCCAGTGGTTGAACGAGAGAACGAATGGACAGTTGCGCCTAACGCACTAAGTTGCTGGGCAATTGCCAATCCGATTCCTTCGGAGCCACCAAAAATTACTGCGACTTTGCCTTGCAATGCGCTCGTGCGCTCTTCGAGCGAGCGTTCATCGAGTTCGAGACTTGCGACTTGGAACAATTTGTCCACGAGGAAAAGATCGATGGGTTCGGTGACCTTCATGTTGTATTCCGTGCCGGCCACAGTTGCGATTGGGACATCGGGGCGATACTTCAACACGACTGAACAGTCATCGGTTGCCTGAAATTCTGGATCTTGATCTGCAATGACATACGCATCACGAAGCAACTGCGCACGAAATCCTTGTGGCGTTTGGCCACGGCGATACGTCGAACGATTGGGAATCTGGGTGATCATTCCTTCGGGATCAATAACAACCAATGTGTCTGCACTTGGTATGACGACATCGACGGCATGAAACTCCTGCAGTGTCTTTACACAGTCAAGAATGATTCGTTCATCAATCAGCGGTCGGACAGCATCGTGGAAAAGGACAATGTCGTCATCGGCAAAGTTTGCAAGAGCGAGTTTTGTAGTTTCATTTCGAGTTTCGCCGCCGGGGCAAATCATGGTGACTTTAGAAAAACCTCCGCGAGCCACAAGATCGTGCGCTTCTTCGAGCCATTCAGGATTCATCATGATGATGATTTCGCTGATGTGATTGCTGGTCTCGAATACGTCAAGAGTGTGATGCAGAACAGGCTTTCCAGCCACTTTGAGGAATTGTTTTGGGATGCCCAAACCAACGCGGGTTCCGACTCCGCCCGCCAAAATCACAGCTTTCGCTGTCATGTCGTGATTACTCACACAAATCCTCGTCTATTTGCAATCAATGAAGTCAAGACTACCGACTCACCTTTGCGGCAAACTGCAAGAAAATCACGGTAACTTGTCCATGTTCTAGACTGTCAACGTGTCTGAAACCAAAATTGAGCCGCAAGTGCGCGTGTTCAAGCCTTTCAAAGCTGGATTCCCGAATTTTAGAATTTATCTAGCCCAAATCTGGCAACGTAAAGCATTTATCCACGAACTTTCACTGGCTGAGCGTCGACTGGAACATCTAGACACTGTGTTCGGAGCAATCTGGACCATCTTGAGCCCCATGCTCATGGCAGCTATTTATTACCTACTGGTGATGGTTCTCCAAGGTGGGCATAAGCCACCAAACTTCTTGGTTCATCTGCTTGCTGGCGTGTTTATTTTCAACTTCATCAGCGTCAGTGCAATGCGATGTGCTCGCTCGATTACTAATTCCGGTCGATTGATCACGAACGCGAATTTCCCACGAGCAATTTTGCCGCTTACCCAGACTTGGACATCGTTCCTCCAACTGTTGCCTGCGTTGGCTATTTTGCTGGTTGCGCAAGTGACGCTCGGCCCTGGCTTGAGTTGGACATTGCTATGGGCAATTCCAGACCTTGCCATCATTTTTATTTTCGCCGTGGGTTTCGGTTTCTTAACTGCAACTGCAAATGTTTATTTCCGGGACACCGCAGCAGCGCTTCCTTATTTCAACCGCGTGTGGACGTACGCCTCACCAGTTCTCTATACAGCCGACCAAGTTCGCAACCTTTCAACACATGATTCGTGGATGTATGTGAATCCACTTTTTGCCCCGCTTGAAATTTGGTCCGGCACTATTGCACAGCTACAAACATTCCCACTTCATTTGTGGTTAATTTCGTTAGGTGGCGCAGTTTTGTTCTTGATGCTTGGAACAGCAGTGTTCCTTTATCGCGAAGGTGAGTTTGCAGTCCGTGTCTGATTCGCCAGTTATTTCATTGCACGATGTTTCCTTTACTTACCGGACTCAAATTTCGCGTAAACCAAACTTTATGGAAGCCGTTCGCAACGCGGGCCGCGGTCAACGCAGCACAAAGTTGGTGCACGCCCTAAAGAACGTGACGTTCGATGTTGCTCAAGGTGAAGTCTTAGGCATCGTTGGTGCCAACGGAGCAGGCAAGTCCACTTTGATGCGCGCCATCGGCGGCATCGTTCCACCTGACGAAGGCGAAATCCGAGTGCGCGGCGAGATTAGCGCACTCTTGGCACTAGGTGTTGGTTTCAATCCGCAACTCAGTGGTCGCGAAAACGTTATTTTGGCTGGTCTTGCGACTGGTCTTTCGCGAGAAGTCGTCGAAGAGCAGTACCAAGCCATTGTGGAGTTTGCTGAAATCGAAGAATTCATGGACATGCCGATGCGCACTTACTCCTCGGGTATGTATAGCCGCCTAGGTTTCGCAGTTGCGACAAATATGAACCCAGACATTCTCTTGATCGACGAAGCATTGTCGACTGGCGATGCGCACTTCAAGGAAAAAAGTTCGCAACGCATCAAAGAGTTAAAAGACAGTGCTGGCGCGATGGTCATTGTGAGCCACTCGATGGCAACGTTGAAAGAACTGTCTAACCGGTTGCTGTGGATGCACAAAGGCGAAGTCATCGCAACTGGCGAACCTGAAAAAATTATTGATGCTTATTCAAAGTTCCTCAAAGTAGGAAACATCAACGCAGTTATGGAAGATTTCTAAGCAACTACGTGCTTAAGTAATTCCTTGGTTCCTTTACGGTTCTTTATCGACGCCGGCAATAGCGACGCTGCATTCAATCGTGAGGTCCAATGACGTCGCGCAGCTCGAGCAGCACTTGTCCAACCAAGCGCTTCAAACTCACTAGCTAGGCCAGCAAAGAAAGCACGCTCTTCGATAAATCGATTTCCGCTCAAGGCGCGCACTGTGGAATCGCCACCAGCATGACGACGGTAATCAAGCAGCACATCATCGATAACGAGTAGCGTCGCGCCGCGCATCAACACATCAAGAGCAAGCCCAAGGTCCTGGGCAACATTAAGTCCATCTCGAAAACCGACAGCTTTCACGTCGGCAGTGCGCCACACGACAGAAGGAAAATACAGCCAGTTTCCAGTCATCAACCCTTGGCAAACAACTTCCCCTGAGTGCTTGCCGGCCATAGGTCGAATTCTCGCTTTAATGCGATCGGCAAGCGGCTTGATAATTGCTCCGTCGCCATCAATGATTCGTACTTGAGGTTGCACAATTGCTACGTCACTGTCGCCCTCAAGAACTCTGTGAATGGTGGCAATGAATTCTGGGTGCATGACGTCGTCGGCGCCCATCACCACAACATAATCCGCGGTCACCATGTCAAGGCACTTGCGGAAGTTTCCGTTCGCCCCAAGATTCACTTCATTACGCGAGTATGAAATTCGGGAATCGTTCAGACTTGAAAACCATTCACGAACGTGAGGATCGGGATAGCCATCGTCGCTGACAAGTAGTCGCCACTGGGTGTCTGTTTGGTTGCGGATGCTATCTACGGCCAATTTGAGGTAATCCACATCGCCATAGAACGGCAATGCGATATCGATGGTTGGCACGTCAAACTCCCTCAGGTTAATACTGTTAGCCTAAATGAGTTGCATTTTTATTCAGATAGTGGCTTAGGGACGAGGCGTTTCACATGACTGATTTGGTCGTTGTCGGTTCCGGTTTATTTGGTCTCACCGTTGCACGTCAAGCAGCTGAGGCCGGGCTAAAGGTTTCCATTCTGGAAAAGCGCAAGCACATCGGTGGCAATGCCTACAGTGAAATCGATTCTGCAACTGGCATTGAAATTCACACTTACGGATCACACCTCTTTCACACCTCAAACGAAAAAGTCTGGGAATACGTCAACAGGTTTACCGCCTTTGAACCATACGAACATCGCGTCTGGACCAAGTACGACGGCAAGGTTTATCCCATGCCCATCAACTTGGCCACGATGTGTATCTATTTCGAGCGAGACCTCTCACCGGCTGAAGCTCGTCAGTTA
>JALQVI010000189.1 GCA_023260395.1 Candidatus Nanopelagicales bacterium | reverse complement strand
GCAATACAACCTAGAGTAGTGGGACCCCTTTTTACAAAATGGGGGATCGCTTTTTAAGAAGTTTCGTTTTTGTGTTTCGGGGTGGTACCTCTATGGAGGGAGCACCGAGGCCCGGAGGGCCTCGGTAAGAGAGTTAATCTAGTAAGACCATGTAAGCTTTGGCATTGTGTTTCATAAACCAATCTAAATGCTCTCGCATTTTTTGCCAATGCTTACTCACACCCTGGCCAAGTTGTCTGTCTTCAAGAGTTGCCATAAATTCATGCATAAATAATTCATCATGTCTTTTAGCCTCTTCTGCTGTTAACATAACAGACTCGCCGTTGAATCTGTTCTTTCTTTCGTGTGTTCTTTCTATATTTGTTTTTGTCATAATATATATCCTATATTATCCTCTATGCATTGTCAACTACTTTCTTTTCAATAGTCCATTGTGGATATCTACTTTCCGGATTTTCTTTGTAAGGGTCATTGATCGGTGTTTCGAGAGCCTCTCGTCTTGGCGCTATTGCAATGACTTGTTGCCAATGTTTATAAAAGAAATCAGTATAACA
>JALQVI010000188.1 GCA_023260395.1 Candidatus Nanopelagicales bacterium | reverse complement strand
GACGTTGGCATCACCCGTCATATCAACGAAGACGGCACGAGCCAACTACTAGGCGACGTTCACCCCGACGTAGCAAACGTAGCCAAATACCTTTCACCAAACCCTGGCGGAGTAGGCCCAATGACCCGCGCCATGCTCGTCAAGAACGTCGTCGACTCAGCATCTAGATAATGCAAAACGACATCGCAACCCAAACCCTTCAGATCCTCGAGATCATCGGAACAGTTGCGTTCGGAGCATCAGGACTCATCGCCGCAGCCCGCAAAAAGCTCGACATGGTTGGCGTGGTTCTCCTGGTTCTAGTCACCGCATTCGGCGGAGGAACACTTAGAGACCTATTGCTAGACCGCCACCCATTCTTCTGGATGCAAAACGAGATCTGGATCTGGGTACTAGCTGGACTTGCCATCATCACCCAGTTCCTCGTCAAAGCACGAAACGTTGAACTCTCAGCCAAAGCCATCGACTGGCCAGACGCCATCGGCCTCGGCGTATTCGCAGCGTCCGGAACCCAGATCGCCCTCAGCATAGGTCACTCAGCACTTATCGCCAGCA
>JALQVI010000187.1 GCA_023260395.1 Candidatus Nanopelagicales bacterium | reverse complement strand
TAGAACAGGTTGCACCTGCAGCTCTTCTACGCGCTAACGCAGAGAAGGTTGGTGCGTAATGGCACAAATCAAAGTAACTCAGCTCAAGTCTGAAATCGGTGGCAAGCAGAACCAGCGCGATTCACTTCGTTCATTGGGTCTCAAGCACATCGGTGATTCTGTAGTCAAGGAAGCTCGTCCAGAGATCCTCGGCATGGTTAACGTTGTCCGTCACTTGGTCAGCGTTGAGGAGGTTAAGTAATCATGACTCTTAAGGTTCATCACCTCCGCCCAGCCCCTGGAGCCAAGACTGCCAAGACCCGCGTTGGTCGTGGTGAAGGTTCAAAGGGTAAGACTGCTGGCCGTGGTACCAAGGGTACAAAGGCTCGTTACCAGGTTCCAGAACGCTTCGAAGGTGGACAGATGCCACTACACATGCGTTCACCAAAGCTTAAGGGCTTCAAGAACCCATTCCGTGTTGAATACCAAGTTGTGAACGTTGCAACAATCAATGCACTGTTCCCACAGGGCGGCGACGTAACAATCGCTGACTTGGTCAAGGCCGGCGCTGTTCGCAA
>JALQVI010000186.1 GCA_023260395.1 Candidatus Nanopelagicales bacterium | reverse complement strand
CGGAGCAGCATTAATCGAAGCAATCGAAACTCGTGTGATTAAGGGCGAAGAGAAGACCTACTTGGTATTAAAGGTAGCTCAGGGCGATCTAACTGTCCGAGTTCCAGCAGATAACGTTGATTTAGTTGGCGTTCGTGATGTTGTTGATTCAGCAGGACTAGATCGAGTATTCAACGTTTTGCGTCAGCCTTACACAGAAGAACCAACAAACTGGTCACGTCGCTACAAAGCAAACCTTGAAAAACTTGCATCAGGCGATGTCATCAAGGTTGCAGAAGTTGTGCGCGATCTATATCGCCGCGATTTAGACCGTGGTCTTTCAGCTGGCGAGAAGCGCATGCTTGCAAAGGCAAAGCAGATTTTGGTTTCAGAACTTGCTCTTGCAGAGCGCACAGATGAGGAAAAGGCAGCGACCATCCTCGACGAAGTTCTTGCCTCATAAATTATTTGTAATAGTTACGGTTGGTGACCCCGTTGCGCTCCAATCGTTAAACGGCGCTAACCTAATTACTGTAGCTTTGAAAGCCGCTTATCAATTCTGTACTGAAACAAGTCTAAGT
>JALQVI010000185.1 GCA_023260395.1 Candidatus Nanopelagicales bacterium | reverse complement strand
GTAATTAATTAACGCAAAATAGGCGGTCGCCCGGTTGGGTGGCCGCCTATTTGTTTGCGCCACAACCGACTCACAGTATGTGACGAAAACCTTGCCTACGAGTTCAAGATTTTCGGCAAACCGCTTGACTGTTTCACAACATCTTGAAACGATTAGTTGTTGCGCTATCTGCACTATGTTGCACAATGCGCAACACTTAAATTCGATCGAAAAGGTGTCTTCATGTCGAAGAAAATTGTCATCATCGGTGCTGGCATTGTGGGTTGCTCACTTGCAGACGAACTCACAGAACGTGGCTGGACTGATGTCACTGTCATCGAACAAGGAGCAATGCCCGCTCCTGGTGGCTCGACTTCTCACGCACCAGGCCTCGTTCAAAAAGTAACCGGCAACAAGACGCTGGCCGCAATGGCAGACCAAACCATCAACAAACTTCTCACAATTGAGCACGAAGACGGTCCCGGCTTTTACCAAGTAGGTTCACTCGAAATCGCAACGACACCGGAGCGACTCAAGGAACTTCATCGCCGCACTGCATGGCTAACTGCATACGGTTACGAAGCTGAAG
>JALQVI010000184.1 GCA_023260395.1 Candidatus Nanopelagicales bacterium | reverse complement strand
CGGAGTGCTCGCAAAAAGCCAGTTTGTACCCCAGCATCTATACCTTGCTACCAGGGCCGTTGCGTCAGCGGGGCGGCGGTGCCGCTGCGGGCGTGCAGGCGGTTGGGCGCCTTGATCAAGACACCACGGGTCTTTTGATTTTGTCGGACGACGGTAAGTTCATTCATCGCCTGACATCGCCTAAACACCACGTCCCCAAGGTGTACGAGGTGACCACCAAGCATCCGGTTGATGCCGATCAAATCAGCCGGCTGGTCGCTGGCGTGGTGCTGGATGACGACCCCAAACCCGTCGCTGCACATGCCGCCGAACAAACAGGCACGCATACCCTGCGACTGACGCTGACCCAGGGCAAGTATCACCAAGTGAAGCGGATGTTGGCTGCGGTGAGCAACCGGGTTGAAGGGCTGCATCGCAGCCAAATCGGCAGTCTCACCTTGGCTGATTTGCCCGAAGGGCAATGGCGCTGGTTAACTGCCGAGGAAGTGAAGGCTGTCAGCGCCAAGGCCTAAAAGGCGCTGACGCTGACTCAGCCTGTGCGCTTACATCAGTAGATGTTCGCCGGCGTT
>JALQVI010000183.1 GCA_023260395.1 Candidatus Nanopelagicales bacterium | reverse complement strand
CGTCGCTGGCATGATAAAGAAGCTCCTCACACGCCCAGAAGACACGCTCGTCTCCTAGAAATTGGGTGTGGAATTGGGGGTTCGGTGCGTTCATATCTGCTAGCCCTTCTGCGCTAGCAAGTATAACAGCGAGTAAACGAAGATCAAGGCTGTAATCAGCCAGATCATACTCTCTTCGCTTTTCATGGTTGTTATGTTGTTTGTCGCCAGAACTCCGCACCTTCCATGGACTTGACAAGCGCCTCGCCCAGAATGGTTGCAGAATCATCAGCAACGGGTTCTACCTTAGGTCGAATGGTGTGCAGATCCAATCCATGCACCGAATCGTCCTCGGTCGTAACTTGCTTTACATCATCAAAATTATGATCAGGGGCTTTCATACCCAAGAAATCCCACACAGCTTCCATGGTTTCTTTTGGTTCTGACGTAAGTGTCTCATACTCAACCAGAAGGAGTCGATCACCTAAACCACGTTGGTAAGCATCTCTCAGTCTGTTGTAGGCAATACCAATCACACCATCCTTGGCTAGTAACTTCTGCGACCTACCTTCGGTAGTCTGAGCATCAAAGTAA
>JALQVI010000182.1 GCA_023260395.1 Candidatus Nanopelagicales bacterium | reverse complement strand
CCGGGGGAAACAAGAACTCCGTCATACTCAGCCAAAGTCGCATCAAGATCCGCTAATGCAATCTGGTCGTTGCGAACCACAACCGTTTCGGCGCCGAGCTCCTGGAGATAGCCGTTGAGGGTGTAGACGAAACTGTCGTAGTTGTCGATGACGAGAATTCGTGTCATTGGTTCACCGTGACCTCTCGCACCGAAATTGCGGCATTAACCGCTGGAAAAACAAACATCATCAACACGGCAATCACCACAAGTGCTGCCCCCGAAAGAATAGCAATTTTTACCCACAGGCTGCCGGGCAAGATCCTCCACAATGCTGCATACATCAGCTGACTCCACTCTTGCTCTTGACCATTTCAGGTGGTGGTCCTGCTGATTGTGGTCTCCAGGATTCCAGCACTCCATAAACAATCATGCGCTCGGCATCGCCGAGTAAAGGATTACAGGTCGTGATGGTGATGATGTTCTGATCATTCGGGGATGCGTTTGATCCGGGAACCGGAAGGAGGACATCTACTCCCGTTGGCAATACGTATTCGTAGTTCCGCACCGAGTAGGTGTAGAAGCCCTCTTCGGTTTCC
>JALQVI010000181.1 GCA_023260395.1 Candidatus Nanopelagicales bacterium | reverse complement strand
ATTTGTGGCTGAGTAAACTGCACCGGCTTGACTTCAGCCTGCGGTCCCGAGGCGGCCATGGGCATACGCCCCGTTCCGACCTGGAAATCAACGGAGAGCGCACCGACACCAATCAAGGTTGGCCCAGCAACGGTGCCTTCAGCGTTGAGGCCGTGACAGCTCGCACAGTTAGCGAGGAAGAGTTTTTCTCCCTCTTCCACCAGAGCTTCCTGCGATACCGGTGCATCCTGAGCGTGTGCAATTCCCGTGCTCGCCGCTGCGTAAGCACCGCCCGTCACAAACAATCCGATAACGAGCAGCAGCGCACCCATGAGGGGGTGACGACGACCAGACCGGCGAGGGGAGTGGGAGGAGGGCATAGGGGAGTGCAACTACTTTCTCTTCGAACTATCTCAGGATGTAAATGACGAGGAACAGACCAATCCACACCACGTCAACGAAGTGCCAGTAATACGAAACCACAATGGCGCTCGTTGCCTCGCGATGAGTGAAGTTCTTCACAGCGTATGCACGGCCGATTACCAGCAAGAACGCAATCAAACCGCCCGTCACGTGCAAACCGTGGAAACCAGTCGTG
>JALQVI010000180.1:255-580 GCA_023260395.1 Candidatus Nanopelagicales bacterium | reverse complement strand
ACTTTGCTGAAGTCGCAAAATTGCAGCCGACATGTTCGCCTGAACAGTTCCATTCAGATAGGTAGAAATTTGTTTGTTGAGTTGTGCACGTTCACCACTAATTGCTAGTGCACGCACTTCAGCTTGATTTATAGAGTTTCGAAGTTGAGCCAAAACCGCACTTCGGTGTGCGCTGATTCCGTTGCCGCTACTAAACCATGGCATGAAAACACCTGCTGTAAGTGTGGCCATGATTGACCATTTGGCACTTTCAACATGATCCATTCCAGAACGTAGTCCCAAGAAGAATGTCAATAGCCCGGATAGCGCAAGCAACGCTATTGAA
>JALQVI010000180.1:0-245 GCA_023260395.1 Candidatus Nanopelagicales bacterium | reverse complement strand
ATTTATTCGCAACAGTTACAACAACTGTTACGTAAGTGAGCCAAAGGGCATCAAGGATGAAGGCGTTATGAATTCCAATAACTCGTGATAACAAAATAAATGTCAGTAGGCCGATAGCAGGTAGATAAAAACCCGGCCGAAATGGACGTGTTGTGGCAATTGCTCGCATCAAGTCAATGAATCGCAGCTTCGATGTGCTGATTTTCTCGTTCCACAATTCTTTGCTTAGTCCGCGAATTGAGTCG
>JALQVI010000017.1 GCA_023260395.1 Candidatus Nanopelagicales bacterium | reverse complement strand
AGTTGCAAGGATGCGGTCGCGGGTCTGTGAGATTTCAGCTGCGATTTGATCTGCGGTCTTTGGAGTGCTCATAGTTGGATTCTACCTTTGCAATTAGGCCCCGAAAACTTGCAAATAATCGCAGAAGGTGCGACGAGGCCCAATCTGCCGTATGGTGGCAATTGCAAATGATTTGCAATAAGGAGCCCTGTGAATACTCTCGCTAAGCCACTGCCGGTGGAAGCCAAAATTCCGATGCGCGATCGCTTAACTCGCGACGAGTGGCGTCGTATGGGTGCGATGTTTGCCGTCATTATCGGGTTGCACGTTGTCGGTATCGGTTTGATCTGGGCAGCCACTCGTGGCAATTACAAACTCAGTGATGGGTCAATGTTTGGTTGGGGCACCGCCGCCTTGGCCTATACCTTGGGCATGCGTCACGCTTTTGATGCTGACCACATTTCGGCAATCGACAACACGACTCGCAAGTTGATGAGCGAGGGGCAACGTCCGCTTGCTGTTGGATTCTTCTTTAGCCTCGGACACTCTTCAGTTGTTGCTTCTCTTGCTATCTTGTTGAACTTTGGTCTGAAGTCAGTCGGCACACAGCTCAAGGATGACAATTCGTCACTGCATCACTACACCGGACTTGTCGGTACAACTGTCAGCGGCCTGTTCCTCATGCTCATCGCGATTCTCAACCTGATGGTGATGTGGTCAGTTGTGAAAATCTTTGTCGAAATGCGTCGGGGCATGTATGACGAAGCCGAACTGGAAAAGCATCTGAACTCTCGCGGATTTTTCATGCGGTTCTTTGGACCGATTGCTCGTCGAATTGATAAGAGCTGGAAGATGTATCCGCTTGGCATTTTGTTCGGACTGGGCTTTGATACCGCGACTGAAATCGGCTTGCTCGTGCTTGCAGGTTCATCGGTTGTCGCTGGTTTACCGTGGTGGGCCATCATCGCACTACCTGCGCTCTTTGCTGGTGGCATGAGTCTGCTGGACACCATCGATGGTTCGTTCATGAACTTTGCTTACGGCTGGGCATTCTCACAACCTGTACGCAAAGTGTATTACAACATCATCATCACTGGTCTTTCAGTTGGTACTGCGATGTTCATCGGCGGAATGGAATTGGCGCAAGTTGTTTCAGCTCAGCTGGGATTAACGGGCGGCTTCTGGGATTTTGCCAACAGTTTTAACCTGAACAATGCGGGTTACTTCATCGTCGCTGGCTTTGCCGTGGTGTGGATTGCCGCTATCGCAGTGTGGAAATTTGGCAACATCGAACAGCGCTGGCACGAACGTGCGCACGCAGCCCAATTGGCACGTGGCGAAGAAGTCGATCATGCCGCGGCAGGCCTGGAACCAGGGCCAATCCGCGAACCATTCGTCATTGATTAACTCATAGGCTTGGGGCATGACACGTCTGGACGTTGGCGCTAAAGCTCCTGCATTTTCGTTAAGGGATTCAACCGGTAAAGCCCACAAACTCTCAGAGTTTGCTGGCTCGAAAGTGATTCTGTACTTCTACCCCGCCGCGATGACCCCTGGCTGCACCAAGCAAGCGTGCGATTTTCGAGACAATCTCAACTCACTGAAGAGTGCTGGCTATACCGTCGTCGGCATCTCGCCAGATGTGCCTGAGAAACTTGCAAAGTTTGTTGACGCCGAAGACTTGAACTTCGTTCTGCTTTCTGACCCACAACATGCCTACATGGAAAAAGTTGGCGCCTGGGGCGAAAAGAATCTTTACGGCAAGATTGTCACTGGCGTTATTCGTTCCACGCTCATTTTGGACGAAAAAGGCAAAGTAACCCACGCCATGTATGGCGTGAAGGCAACTGGCCACGTCGCGAAACTTCGCAAGGACCTTGGCATCTAAATGAACACTGCTAAGCGACCATGGCTAACTCGCAATCTGTTGATTTTGAGTCTTGTGTCGCTTACTCAAGATGCAGCAGCCGAACTGATGTATCCGCTGATGCCACTTTTTCTCACGGGCGTATTGGCCGCGCCAGCCATCGCCCTTGGCGCCGTTGAAGGTGTTGCCGAATTAGTTGCTGGACTGTCTAAGTTCCTAGCTGGCCGTGCCTCAGATCGCATCGGCAGCAAGAAACTCATCTCAACCGGTTACGGCCTGGCTGCTATCGGCAAGGTTTTTGTCGCCTCAGCAGCAGCTTGGCCCACAGTGCTGCTCGGCCGATCAATCGATCGAGTTGGCAAAGGTGTGCGCAGCGCACCACGTGATGCAATGATTACGTCCGCGGTAGATCAAGAACATTTTTCTAAAGCGCTTGGATTCCATCGCAGTGCAGACACTCTAGGCGCGGTTCTCGGGCCAATTTTTGCCCTCATTGGACTGTCGCTCCTGAACAACAATGTTCGAGCTGTCATGTGGTGGGCAATTGTGCCTGCCCTTCTGTCGCTGCTGTTGACGCTGTTTATTAAAGAAACGCGCAAGCCGAACCGCGCAACAGACACGCGAGCAAAAGTGAAGCTGCCACCAACATTCTGGAAAGCAGCAATCCCTCTCATCGCGATGTCTGCCGTCAACATTCCAGACACGTTGTTACTGCTTCGACTATCCCAACTCGGCGTATCAGCAACAAACGTTGTGCTCGCCTACATCGCATTCAATGCGGTTTATACATTGAGCGCATACCCTGCCGGAATTATCGCCAGCCGTTATCGCCCGCGCTCGGTCTATGCCGCAGGCATGCTCGCATTCGGCGTCACATATTTCTTTATCGGAAGATTCCAGCACGATGGAGTGTTGCTCTTTGTAGTCGTTGCTGCCTTTGGATTGTTCCCAGCTTTAACAGACGGAATCGGTAAGTCCATCGTGGCCCACAGCACTCCGCGCGAACTGCATGGAACTGCTCAAGGTGTTTTCCAGTCACTCGCTGGTGGCTCGATTTTGGTGGCAGGCCTGTGGGCAGGCGCACTGTGGTCATTAGGTCGCGGTCATGGAAGTTTGCCCTTCACGATTGCGGGCATCCTCGGCGTAGTGTCTGCGGGATACCTCTACTTCGATGGCAAACGAACTGCGTAACTACTTTTCGTCGTAACCCGGACGCGGAACTGAACTCATCAACGTCGTTGCAAAACCACCATCTGTCACGATGTCTGCACCAGTGACATAGCCTGAACGATCACTCGCCAGGAATAACACGACCTGTGCAATATCTTCGGGACGAGCAACGCGACCAATCGGCACGGCCTTATCGCGGCGCTGTGCGACATCGCCAACGTTGTAATAGGCCTCGGTCAATGGCGTGCGAACTAAACCAGGACTTACAGTGTTGCTGCGCACCCCGCGAGCGCCCCATTCCAAAGCCAACTGTTGCGACAACATCAAGACGCCTGCCTTACCGACGCTGTATGAACCGCTATTGCCTTGAGCATTACGTCCCGAGATTGACGCGACGTGCACAACGGAGCCATGGCCGCGCTCCAACATCGACTTGCCGAATGCCTGTGATGTGTAGAAGTAGCCATTCATGTTGACGTCGAGAACAGATGACCAATCGTCGATTGAAACATCGGCGATTCCACCTGGACGTGAGATGCCGGCACAGTTGACCAAGATGTCGACAGCGCCAGCTTCATGAGCTGCATTGGCCACACTAGCTGGGTCAGAAACATCGCATGCCAATACGGTTGGCTCTGGACCGAGGGCAGTCACAGACTGCGCAGCGTCGTTCAAAGATTCAACTGAACGATCAAGCATCACTACCTGGACGCCTTGTTCAGCAAGCGCCTCTGCAACAGCTCGACCAATGCCACTTCCGGCTCCGGTCACTGCTGCAACTTTGCCGTCAAGACCCAACCAACTATTTGTCATGTGTGACATCGTATTGACTTTGCCGAGCCTGCCTGAGGCAAACAGATTGCCAACTACGGCACATTTTCTGGTCGATTTCACCCTTGAGCAAAAACCTGACAGAATAAGAAACCTGTGCGGGAGTGGCGGAATTGGCAGACGCACCAGATTTAGGTTCTGGCGCCTTCGGGTGTGGGGGTTCAAGTCCCCCCTCCCGCACCATAAGTTTAGGTCGATGCTTACGAGCGTCGGCCTTATTTATTTGCCACAGAAATAGATGGGTCTAGCAATAGATTGTTAGGCATGGCTTTTGATTACTCAAACAAAATTTTCGTTATCACGGGTGCAGCAGGCGGTATTGGCACTCACCTAGCTCGGGAATTTGCTCAAGCAGGAGCAACTGTTGTCGCACTAGACCTCAACGAAACCAAAGCCAAAGAACTCGTAGCATCGTTGCCAGGAGAAGGCCATCTCGCTATCGGAGGCGATCTCACAGATCGCGATCATATCGTTTCATCGCTGACACAGATTGATAGCACTTTTGGTCGCATCGATGTCCTGATTCCGAATGCTGCAATCACAACAACTGACCGCTTTGATGAACGCAGTTCAGAAAGTATCGAACGCGAACTCGACATCAATCTGACGGCGCCTCTAGTTCTGATGAACAAAGCCATACCGTTACTTCGCAAATCATCTGACCCACGCATCGTGACAACTGTGTCGCTTGGTGGAATTTTTCCGCTTGGCGAGACGCCGATGTATACGGCTTCAAAGTTTGGCTTACGTGGGGCAATTTTGTCGCTGGCACTCGACCTTGAACAAAAGGGCATCAAAGTCGGAGCCATCTTGCCTTCGGCAACAGATACTCCGATGTTGCATCGCGAAGCTGTCGAAGGCGGCAACTCATTGCAGTTCCTTGATCCACCGCAATCAACTGAAGCTGTGCTCAAGTCATTTCGCAAGATGCTCGATAAGCCAACATATGAGCGCTATCCCAAGCCAAGTGAATCATGGCTCGTGCGCGCTGCGATGTTGGCACCGAATGCCTTACCTAAATTGATGCCTTTGTTCCGCGGCCGCGGCGAAAAAGGTCACGCAAAATTCCTTGCCGACCTCGAACAACGCGGCCTGGCTCGCCGAGCTGGCGACCAGTGGGAACTCATCGAAGACTAGGTCCGGCAACTCTCTCACTCACTTAGTGAAGCGAAATTTACTTGCGTACGTCTTCGAACGTTTCTTCTTCAAAGTCATACCAATGGAATTGATCGCGCAGATGCGCTAGGTACTCGCGGTAAGTATCCATGTCGATGTACCCCGTATGGCGAGCACTTTCCACATACGAATGCCCGCCGGATAGATCAGGACTGTCATTGCGCTTGTGCTCAATCCAGCTCTCGACCATTTCACCGGTTGATTGAATGCGCATATCCATCACAATCATGTGCGCCATATCTTCGAAGCGCTTGTACGCGGCATCGGCAAATTCGGCAAAGCCCATGAAGTAGAGGTTGTCGTATTCGCGAGCGAACAAGCGTAAATACAACTGCGGACGGCCATTGGTCCATGTCATGTCTGGAGCATCTAAGAACGGTACGTGGTACTGATAGCCAGTTGCCAAAATGATGTGGTCAACTTCAGCAAAGCTACCGTCAACAAACTCGACGCCATTAGGCAGAATGCGTTCGACATCGGGTTTAGCCGTCAGATCGCCATGAGCCATGTGATACAAAACTTGCGTGTTCATGATCGGATGACTTTCCAGCACATTGTGATCAGGCTTTGGTAATCCATAACGTGTCAGGTCACCAACCAACGTGTCCACGAGCTTGTTGGCATCACCAGAAAGTGACACTCCCCTAGGCGGATCAATTACACCTGAAAGCAAAGCATCGGTTGGGATACCAAACACATGTTTGGGCACATAGCGATAGCCACGACGTACTGACAGGTAAGCGGTTTCGGCATTGCGCGCAGCATCGCAAGCGATGTCGACGCCCGAGTTGCCTGCACCCACAACCAAAACGTGCTTGCCGCGCAGGTCTGCCCCATCGCGGAATGTGACTGAGTGTTCGATGGTGCCTTGGAAATCTTGAGCGCCAGGAATTTGCGCCACGTTGGGATGCCAGTTTGTGCCGGTCGCGATGACCACGCCTGCATAAATATTGGCCTGGCCATTTTCGAGTTCAACAGTCCAGGTGCCATCAGCATTAGCAGTGGCATGCTTAACCCCCGTGTTGAGTTGAACATGGTCATACAGGCCGTAGCCTTGAGCAAAACTGCGAATGTAATCGCGAATCTGTCTCCAAGTTGGATAGTCCGGATAATCGGCTGGCATTGGAAAACCGATAAACGCACTGGTGTATTTCGAGCTGATGAAATGCGCGCTGTCATACATCGGGCTACCAGGGTTATCCATATCCCACAAGCCGCCCACATCACTATGGCGTTCAAACCAATCGAATGGCACACCTTCGTGCAGCATGGCGCGTGCCATCACAAGTCCGGACGGACCAGCACCGACGATGCAGTACTTCGTTGAATAATCAGCAGCAGGCAAAATGGCCGCTTTGCGAACGCGCAATCTCGACGAGGCGAGTTTGGCGTACAGAGCAGGATCATTTTTCTTGAGCCACATTCCTTTCGCCACACCAGCGATACCGACGAGCACGAGCAAAATAGGCGCTGCGTTGATGATCTGGTTGTCACTGCCCGTGAGTGTTCCGTAATTCAACGAGGCAAGAACGAATGCGGCCGCAAGACCAATAAATCCAATAAACGGCGCAATCGTAGATGCCCAGAGCGAACGATCACGACGTCGCCAAAAGAACACAACAACCGACAGCGAGGCAAGTGCCTGCAGTGCGATGATGCCAAGTGTGCCCATGCCAATCAGGCTGGCCGCAAATACTCGATACGGATCCGCATTCGCGACCGCGAATACCAGCGCAACCGCACCGGAAAGAGCAGAAATGGCAATACTTGCGATGTGTGGACTGAAATATTCTTTGTGATAGTTCGCAAACACACGCGGCATGATGGCTTCGCGACCAAGTGCAAAGAGATAACGACTCGCAGCATTGTGTAGCGCCGAATAACTCGCAAGAACACTCGTACACAACAAAACGGCAGCAATGTCATAGAGAACTTCACCGCCGTATTCGTTGATTAAGTTGAGTACCAATACGCCGCCATCTGATTGCGCTCGTTGTTGAACCTGATCAACGCCAACCGCACCGATGATGAACCACGTTGTGATGACGTAGAAAATTCCAACAGTTGAAACTGCAATATATGTCGCACGCGGAATGCTGCGTTCTGGATCTTTTGTTTCTTCACCGTAGAGTGCCGCGGATTCAAATCCGATGAAACTTGTAAAAGCAATCATCAACGCAATGCCAATTGATCCCGAGAAGACATGCGTCGGTGTGAATGATTCGACTGGGAATGCCGCTGCACCTTTATCGCCGACGACAAGGCCGCCGAATACCAAAAGAATCAAAAACTCAAGGCTCATCAGCACGCCAAGAACTTTGGATGACAAGTCCGCCGAGCGATAGCCCAGCACGCCAACGACTAACAATCCGATAGCCGAAAAGACAGGCCACGGAACGTTGAGTCCTAACCCTTGAAGCACTTGCTGCATGAAGTAACTGAATCCACCAAGCAACCCAATCGCCATGGTCGTGTAGGCAGCCAAGGCAACGTAAGCAGCTCCAACACCAGGAGCTTTGCCTAACGCGCGCGACACATATGTGTAGAAAGCTCCAGTGTTGACCACACGGCGGCTCATCTGGGCATAACCAACGGAAAAACACATGAGGACGAGCGAGGCGATGACGAATGCTGCCGGCAAACCAGCGCCATTGCCTTGCAACAATGCAATCGGAACATTGCCAACCATTGCGGCCATCGGAGCGGCCGCAGCAATCACAATGAAAACAACGCGACCTGTTGAAAGCACACGCGGACTGGACTTAGACGAGTCATTCTGCACACTTCATTATTGGGCAGAACGGACACTCTATTGCGTGATTTGGGCTACTAACTTTGCTAGCGCCTGACTGCGGTGGCTCATTGAGTCTTTTTGCTCAGAAGTCATTTCCGCGGTCGTAATGTCAAAACCGTTAGGCACAAAGATTGGGTCATAACCAAAGCCATTTGTTCCACGGGGTGCCGTGAGCAATTGACCTTCGACAGTGCCGCGCACAACAATTTCAGTTCCATCAGGATTTACATAAGCAGCTGCACAAACGAACTGCGCACCGCGTTCACCTTCTGGAGTATCTGCGGTTTGCGCGAGCACTAAGTTCATGTTTTCTACGTCAACATTTTCGGATGCTCCCGACCACCGTGCCGACAAAATACCAGGACTGCCATTCAAGGCATCAACACACAAACCTGAATCATCTGCGATTGCTGGAATACCCGTGAAGGTTGCCAATGCGCGTGCTTTGAGTAACGCGTTACCTTCGAATGAATCTTCAGTTTCATCAACTTCAGGAGCGCCAGGAAAGTGGTCAACAGTCAGCAACTCAACGTCGACACCAGCGTTTTTCAAAATACGATCGAGTTCTTGAAGTTTGTGAGCGTTACGAGTTGCTAGAACGATGGAGTCAGACATTACTTACCTAGGGCCTCGAGCTGGCGCTTAGTGAGTTCGGCACAACCGTCAGCGGCAAGGTCGAGCAATGCGTTCAGCAAGTCGCGATCAAATGGATCGCGTTCAGCAGTACCCTGAACTTCGACGTACTTGCCACTGCCAGTCATGACAACATTCATGTCAGTTTCGGCGCGCACATCATCGTCGTAGTGCAGGTCGAGCGTTGGCATTCCATCAACGATGCCAACAGAAACTGCAGCGATGGAGTCACGCAAGACAACGGCGTCCTTGGCCAAGAAACCCTTGCTACGTCCCCACTCGATTGCATCAGCTACAGCAACGTAAGCGCCAGTAATTGCAGCCGTGCGCGTTCCTCCGTCAGCCTGCAACACATCGCAGTCAATCATGATGGTGTTTTCGCCGAGTGACTTCATGTCCAAAACGGAACGCAGTGAGCGACCGATGAGACGAGAGATTTCATGGGTGCGTCCACCGATTTTGCCTTTGACACTTTCGCGGTCGCTACGAGTATGCGTCGCACGAGGCAACATCGAATACTCAGCAGTGAGCCAGCCTTCACCGCTTCCCTTTTTCCAACGTGGCACACCTTCGGTGAATGACACAGCGCATAAAACGCGGGTTGCACCGAATTCGACTAAGACACTGCCTTCGGCATGGTCTAGCCAGTTGCGGGTAAATTTCACATTGCGAAGTTGGTCGAGCTCGCGACCGTCAGTACGTGTAGACACACTGCGACTCTAACGCACTAGAGCGAAGTGACCTCGTTGACTTCAGGCCCAAGGAAGCGATGCGCCAACTGCGTAAATGTTTGTCCTGTTGCAAGGAATTCGTGCACCGGTGCTTGGGACGAGGGATCGCGCATCAAGTCGTTTTCCACCAGCGTGCGATACACGTCCTTAGCGGTCTCTTCAGCACTTGATACCAACGTCACTGCATCGCCAGCAATCATTGAAATAACGCCGGTTAATAACGGGTAGTGCGTGCAACCAAGAACTAAGGTGTCGATTTCTGTAGCCAAAATCGGGTCGAGATACTCGTGCGCTGCAGCAACAAGTTCGGGGCCGCTTGTCATGCCGGCTTCGACAAACTCAACGAAGCGAGGGCACGCCTGCGAAGTAACAGTGATGTGTGGTGCAGCAGCGAAAGCATCGTCGTAGGCGCCACTTGTAATCGTCGCCGACGTACCGATAACACCGATGCGACCATTACGAGTCGCACCAACAGCACGACGCACGGCAGGTTGGATGACTTCGATAACAGGAATGTCGTATCGCTCGCGGGCATCGCGCAACATCGCGGCACTCGCAGAGTTGCATGCGATAACCAGCATCTTGACGTCGCGAGCAACTAGTTCGTCCAAAACATCCAGAGCTAGCTCTCGCACTTCGGCAATCGGCCGCGGACCATAGGGTCCATGCGCAGTGTCACCCACATAAATAATGGGCTCATTTGGCAATTGATCCAAAATGGCACGCGCAACGGTCAGACCTCCAACTCCGGAGTCCATCACACCAATCGCCCGTTGATCCATAACACCCAAGGGTATTCTTAATAACGACGTAGCCAGCGCATGGCACACCTAGCGAGCAGGAATTATGGCGACGAAATCCAGCGATCCCAAGCCTTTTGGCGTGCTGGTTGTATGTGGCGTTTTAGTTGTCGGCGTTATAGCGAATTTAGGTTTAGGACTGTGGCTCATCGTCACTGGGTCGAGCAATGCAAACTTCGATTCCAACACGCAATGGATTCCGCTCGTCAATGGGCTGCTGTGCCTCATCATGGGTCTGCTATTCCTCTCACTGCTTCGCATGGTGTTGCAGCGTTCCGCGAATGCCTATCCACTGGTGCAATCTGTCGCCTTTGTCATCGCATGCTTCAGTCTTTTTCGGTTCCCAATCGGTTCAGCTTCATTCACTTTGGCCATCATTGCGCTCGTGGCTAGTAACGTAAGCCCGGCAAAAACATGGCTGCGGCAAGCCCAGGAATAACCTCTATTGCGAATCATTTGCAATAGCAAAATCTGGGAATGCAACAGTTCGATAACGGGTTATCTTAGATAAGTACGTTGATTGAACTTTGAACTACATGAAACGCGAAAGAGACCTCACATGAGCATCACGGTTAGCATCCCAACGATTCTGCGCAACTTCACAAACAATGCGCGTTCAGTTTCGGCCACAGGTGCAAATTTGGGCGAAGTGATTGCGGACCTAGATTCACAGTTCCCTGGCATCGCCGAGCGCTTGGTCGAAGACAATCAGCTTCGACGCTTCGTCAATATCTATGTCAACGATGAAGATGTTCGCTTCCTTGGAAGTTTGAACACTGAACTTAGCGATGGCGACAACGTCACCGTTCTGCCTGCTGTTGCTGGCGGTTAATCATGCGTTACGACTCTCTTCTTGAGTCCGTCGGAAATACACCGCTTGTTGGACTCCCACACTTATCACCTGCACCAAACGTTCGACTTTGGGCAAAACTCGAAGATCGCAATCCGACAGGTTCGATCAAGGATCGTGCTGCACTCAAAATGGTCGAGGCTGCTGAACTCGATGGAACGCTGACTCCTGGCTGCACAATCTTGGAACCAACTAGCGGCAACACTGGAATTTCGTTGGCTATGGCCGCAAAGCTCAAGGGCTACAAAATCATTTGTGTCATGCCCGAGAACACTTCTGTTGAACGAACTCAACTTCTCAACATGTGGGGCGCTGAAGTGCGCTACTCACCTGCTGCTGGCGGTTCAAATGAAGCAGTGCGCGTGGCCAAACAACTTGCCGCCGAAAATCCTGATTGGGTCATGTTGTATCAATACGGCAACCCCGCCAACGCACTCGCGCATTACGAATCAACTGGCCCAGAAATTTTGGCGGACTGCCCGGAGATCACACACTTTGTTGCAGGACTTGGCACAACCGGAACTCTCATGGGTACAGGTCGTTACTTGCGTGAACACAAGCCTGACGTACAAATCGTTGCTGCCGAACCTCGATATGGCGAATTGGTTTATGGACTTCGCAATATCGATGAAGGTTTCATTCCCGAGTTGTACGACGCTTCGGTTTTGACTACGCGCTATTCAGTTGGTCCTCGCGAAGCCGTTGCACGCACGCGCGAGCTGTTGGAAAAAGAAGGCATTTTCGCTGGAATTTCAACAGGCGCGATTCTTCATGCAGCTCTTGGCATGGCACAAAAAGCTGTGAAGGCCGGCGAGTCAGCCGACATTGTTTTTATTGTGTGCGACGGCGGTTGGAAGTATCTGTCGACTGGCGCCTACGAAGGGACGATTGACGACGCCGAAGATGCGCTTGATGGCCAACTCTGGGCTTAGTTAAAAATCTTCACTTCTTCTTCGGTGATTTCACCATCGACGATTCGGTACGAACGAAATTCGTAAGGACCATCTTCGGTTCCAGTTTCGCGCGTTGATACCAACACGTAATGTGCAAATGGTTCGGATGCATACGACACATCGGTGCGTGATGGATATGCCTCGGTCGCGGTGTGAGAGTGATAAATAACTACTGGATCTTCGTCGTTGGCATCCATCTCGCGATAGAGCTTGAGCAAGTCAGAGGATTCAAATTCATAGAATGTTGGTGAGCGCGCAGCGTTAATCATCGGAATGAATCGATCAGGACGATCGCTTCCAGCTGGGCCGGCAATAACGCCACAGGCTTCGTCTGGATGATCAGCTCGAGCGTGAGCCACAATTGCGTCGACTAATTCGCGGCGAATTTCTAACACGTCTACCTCCAGATTGATTGGTTCGATTTTACGCGCAATTAGCGCTGCAACGAATCGATGAGCGTGCCCTGCAGGTACGTCAGCCAGTCATAAAGTTCAAAGCCAGGTTCATTCTCGGCGTCACGTTCGGTTCCCTCTTCGGTCACATTCAGCCGAGTGCCCAACGCCAAACGCATGTCATTCAAACTGAGTAACCATGCATTGGCTTGATCGGCGCTTAGTTCGCGCTTGCCAGGCCATTGATGTAAACAAGCTTGGGCAATGCGCGCCTTCATTGCTTTGTTGTTGCGAAGATCGTGTTCGGTATAGCGACGAAAATCTGCGGCTGCTTCAGAATCATCGTGATAACCGTCAGGAAATAATCGAGCTAGCGCGGGGTCTGTTGGCTTGGCGATAGGTCCCGAAATGCCAACAAGCCGTTCGAGTGGATCTTCGTATGGCATTTGTTCGACTTCGACCAATGCGATCATTTGGTCAAAGAGTTGATCGAGAACTTCGGTTTCAAAGCTTTCAAGTTTGAGGATGATCTTGCCCCATTGACGCTTGAACACTATTGATCATCTTTCTGCATTGTCGCCCACAAGCCATAGCCATGCATGGCCTGGACATCGCGTTCCATTTCTTCACGCGAACCAGAACTGACAACAGCACGACCTTTTTCATGGACATCGAGCATCAAGAGTTCAGCTTTGTTTTTGTCGTATCCAAAATATTCTTGAAAAACGTAAGTCACATAACTCATCAAATTGATGGGATCGTTCCAAACAAGTGTGATCCATGGCCGATCGGTGCGAGTGTCTGACTCGGTCAATTCAATCGGGGCGATGCTCACGGTTTTAGTCTCTCACGGCGGGCTGACGAACCCGAACTTCGTGATGCTTATGGAAAAGCATGCACTGGAAATGCAGATGGGGTGAGCTTGCGCCCACCCCATTCGTTCGAGAAGTCGAACGTAAAGCAATTACTTCGCTAGCTTGCGAACCTGGAAAGCTGAGAAGATTTCCATAAAGCCCAAAATGAGCAAGAACACTGCGATGACCTGAGTGATCGCAACGAGCGATGTTGCTGGGTTGTTGATCATGATCAAGCCAGCGATCATGGTCACGATGCCCATGAAGATTGCCCAGCCACGACCTGGCTGACCCTTGGCGGCAAGACCGGCAACTAGTTCAGCAGATCCACGGAACACGAATGTGATACCGATGAATAGTGAGGCAATAACAACCTTGTCTGCAATGCCGCCATGGAAGAACATGAATGCAATGCTGATGGAAAGTAGGCCGCTGATGAGGCCAAGTGTCTTGTGTGAGCCTTCGCTGTCAGCGCTGAGTGAGCGGACAACAGTTCCGATACCGCTAACGAGTAGCCAGACACCGAAAAGTACGGTCAGGCTCCACGTTGCTGATACTGGGTGGTTAAGCGATGCGATACCTGCTGCAACTGAAACAACGCCGAGAAGTAGCAATAGCCACCACTTCTTGCCGAATGCTGCCACTGCGTCTGCAGTATCTGTAGTGCTTGTAGTCATTTAATCTCCCGATACGTTTGCAACCTTTACGTTGCCTTTAGTTATCGTAGTTTGAACTCGAGGCGCCAGGAGCAACGCCACTCCGCCGATGGCCGCTGTAAGTAGCCAAATTATGCGGAAAACATTGGAATTTGGGTCATCTTGGGCACTTGCGGCAGTTAAAAATGCACCTGAGATTGCCGTGCCAACGATGACCCCTAATGAGTCAGACATTTGTAAAGATGCACTATCTGCGGCGTACGACGTCGAGTCTTCGAGCAGCAGCACTCCCAAAGTCGGATAAATGACCCCGACACCAAACGCAGCGAAGGACCACACAGCAGCAGTTGCCAACGCAGCCGTTCGATGAGAGCTCGGGGCAAGAACAGCGAACGGCAACAAAAGTGTCGCCGTGACAAGTGTCGCAAAACCAAAGAGAAGAAATCGTGATCGTGACCATCCCATGGATGCACTGCCTTGAAATGACGAGCCGGCAAACCACATGACGCAGGCGGACCCAAGTATGAGCCCGGACATGGTCACCGAGACGCCGCGATTTTGCAGCGCGAGCGGAATGAAAACTTCAGTTGAAAAGTAGGACGCGGCGACCAATCCGCGCAAGGCAATGACGGCCGGCAATCCGCGCCTGGCCACAAGATAGCCTCGCGGCATTAGCCACCGTGTTGAAACCGCAATCACAGTAAGTGCAACTGCAATTCCCGCGGCGACTACCAGCCATGTTTCATGCCCTGCGCGACCCGACTTGAATTGCAGCAGCGTAAGTCCGCCAATGAGAAGAATGACGGCCAGAGTTTTCACGTGGCCTTGTGGTGCTTCATTCGATGTTGCGGGCGGCAGGCTGTGTAGTCGCGGCAGCAGCAATGTGAGCGGCAAAAGTAACACCAGCGGGATGACTAAAAAGATTGACCGCCACGACCACAAGTGGACCATTGCACCGGCTAGTGCAGGTCCAACAAGTCCAGGAATCACCCATGCTCCAGCGAGCATTCCCAACGCTTTGGGTCGAACAGTCTCTGGATACGCGCGACCAACGATGACGTACATCGTGACAAGGTCGATGCCTAACGCAAAGCCTTGCAAGATTCGGCCCGCGACAAATATCTGAAGTGAGTTCGAGAAACCGATGATGAGCGAACCGAAGGCTAACGTCAACATCGTGACGAGGACGACTCGATAAAGATTGATGCGATCGACCCACACACCTGCGAATGCCATGCCGGCAATCGAGGCCATACTGAAACTTGTAAATCCAATTGTGTAATGCGCGAGCGAATGCAAATCACGAGCAACAACTGGCATCACCGTTCCAACGGCGATGCCCTCGAAACCAAACACGCTGACCAGTGCAACGATGCCCAGACTTAACTTGCGGTACTCAACCGTCCAAGGTGAGACAGCTGGGCTAGATGTCATTCGTCGTCGCCGGAACCGCCGCCTGGGGGCAAACCTTCGTAGATCTTTTTGCACTCAGGACAGACCGGGAATTTGCCCGGATCACGGCCTGGAATCCAGACTTTGCCGCACAACGCTTCGACAGCCGCGCCCAAGACAGCACTTTCCACGATTTTGTCCTTTTTTACATAGTGGGCAAAGCGTTCGTGGTCGCCATCTTGCGTTTGTTCAATGGTGCGCTCGTCAACGAGGACGCCACCTTGGGGCTGATATTCAGGTGCGGACATAGACCTAAGCCTAAACGAGGCGCAAAGATTCAGCCCTGTGATTGGTTCTCTAGACTTAAAGACATGTCTGTTGAGCAAATGCGCGCTGCGCTGCACCCAGACACCGCCATCGTAGTTCCGGTCTATAGCGAAGCCACTGTCATTGCTGGCGTAATTGATGATTTGAAGCAGGTTTTTAAGAACGTTTATGTCGTTGATGATGGCAGCCCAGACGGGTCCGGCTTGATTGCACGAGAGCACGGCGCACGCGTGGTTTTTCACCCAATTAACTTTGGGCAAGGCGCGGCATTACAGACCGGCATCGAGGCGGCGTTAGCGAACCCTGACATCGACTACATCGTCACTTTTGATGGCGATGGCCAGCACTCCATTGATGATGCTGTAGCGATGGTTGAGCGATTGCGCCAAGGCGACGTTGATGTTGTGTTTGGTTCACGCTTTTTGGATGAGCGCACAGAATTGACTACCGCCAAGCGCATCGTGCTGCGCACTGCCGTGGCCTACACCAATCTCATAACTGGCTTGCGACTTACAGATGCTCATAACGGCCTGCGAGCATTCACGCGCGAAGTCGCACAGTTCATTGACTTGGAACACAATGGAATGGCACACGCCACCGAGATTGTGCATCAAATCGGAGACGGCAAGTTCCGCTTCGTTGAACTACCCGTCCACATTCTCTATACGGACTATTCGCGCGCCAAAGGTCAAAGCTTGTGGAACTCCATTAATATTTTGTTTGACTTGATTTTGAGGTAACCGTGCACATCGCTCAATTCGCAATACTCGTGGCCATCTTTGTGGCCTTGTGGTTTGCTTTGCATCATCGGTCTCGGACAGAGGCTCGGGCGTTTCGCCGCGTTGCTTTTATCTTGCTCATGGGCACAATCGTTACCGCCGTTCTCTTCCCTGATTTATTGACAGACGTGGCCCATGCTCTGGGTATTGGTCGTGGAGCTGACCTCGTTTTGTACCTGACATCGATTGGGCTGCTGTACGTCTCAATCAGTGTGTACCTAAAATTCGGCGACATGGATCGACGTATTACTTTGTTGGCACGCCAGATTGCCTTGATGGAAGATTCTGGCAAGCTCACGCATCCTGATCGACCTGCCGACGCGGAATAAACCATGAGCACTTTCGCGACGATTATTGCGGTGACTCCGCCTCAATTGCCGCCGGTCCTTGACCTTGGAGCCGTGGCACTTGGCGCGGTGTACGGCGCAACACTTGCGACATCGCGTAAAGCACCGTTGATTGGTGTGCTCATCATTTCGGTAACGATGGGTGTGGGCGGCAGCATTATTCGTGACCTGTTGTTGCACACGGACCTTAATGTTTTGATTCACGAACGGTACATGGCAACAGTCATGGTGTGCACACTCATCGGAGTGTTTCTCGGTAAGTGGCTGCTCCAACCGCTCTGGCTCATTTTGATGCTCGACGCGTTGGTCATGGGTGCGTATGTCGTAATGAGTACCGAGAAATCTTTCTTGTTTGGAATGCCAACGGCTTCGTCGATTTTTATCGGCACCGTGGCTGCAATTGGTGGCGGCATCTTGTCCGATGTATTGCTCGGTAACCAGCCAGACATCATGTCTCGAGGACCATGGAGCGCATCCATTGCTTTTGTGTGTGCCGTATGGTTCACGTTGTTTGCCACATTAGGTTTCATCAGCTTTGCTGAAATCAGCACTGTTGTGTTGGCGGTCGGCATTAAAGGGATGGCACTCTGGCGTGGTTGGGAAGCGCCAATGCCCGAACATCTTTATCCGACTGAATGGATTCGCCGTACACGGCGCTGACAAATCCTTAGGCTAATTTCATGCCTATTGACGTCGCTCGAATTCGGTCCGCTTTTCCATCTCTTGATGCAGGTGCTGCGCACTTTGATGGCCCTGGTGGAACTCAAACTCCAAAGCAGGTATATGAAGCCATCGTCGAGCTGCTCTCTGGTCCAGTAGCCAATCAAGGCACGATGACGATGGCTGAACAGCGTGCGCAATCCGCCGTTACCGGCGCGCGGCAGGCTATGGCTGACCTGTTGGGTGCAGATCCTGACGGCATCGTTTTCGGTCGCAGCATGACGGCTCTGACTTTTGATTTTGCGCGCACGCTTTCGCAAGATTGGGGCCCTGGTGACGAAATTGTGGTCTCGCGATTGGACCATGATGCGAACGTGCGGCCGTGGGTGCGCTACGCCAAAAAATCTGGGGCGACGTTGCGCTGGATTGATTTTGATGTGACCTCAGGACATCTCGATGTCTCTGATGTTGAGTCCGTGCTTTCTGATCGCACAAAGTTAGTAGCAATCACAGGCGCGTCGAATTTGATTGGTACACGACCAGACTTACCTGCAATTGCCAAGTCAGTCCATGCAGTCGGTGCCTTGCTTTATGTCGATGGTGTGCACTTAACAGCGCACACCGCAATCGACGTTAAAGCTATCGGTGCGGATTTTTATGGTTGCTCGCCTTACAAGTTCTTTGGCCCACACATTGGCGTGATGGCAGCTTCGCCGGCATTGCTAGAGACCTTGCATCCTGACAAGTTACTTCCATCAACCGAAGTTGTGCCGATGCGCTTTGAGCTAGGAACACTCCCCTACGAATTACTTGTCGCAGTAACCGCAGCCGTGGATTTCATCGCAGACATGGCCGCGTCCGAAGGAACCCGTCGCGAGCGAATTATCGCTTCGATGAATGCGGCCGAAGAATACGAAGACGCTTTAAGTCATCGCCTACGCGATGGACTGAAAGCCATTCCGGGCGTGACGTTGTACAGCAATGCGCGCTCAAAGACGCCGACAGATCTATTCCGTATTGACGGTGTTGACGGAGCAAGTGCATACGCTTACTTTGCACAACACAATGTCAACGCACCATCGAGCAGCTTTTACGCGATTGAATGTTCACGACATCTCGGGCTAGGTGACGAAGGTGGCATTCGCGCCGGACTTGCGCCTTACAACACCGAAGAGGACATCGATCGTCTGCTTGCGTGTGTCAAGGCACTAGCCGAGGGCGCTGCCTAACTTTTGGCTCAGACGATGTAAATGTCGTTGCCGGAAACGGCAACATTGAGCTTGGCCAAGTCGCGGCGTGCTGGTCCACGAGTATTCGCACCTGTCTTGCCATCAAATTCTGCGCCGTGGCATGGGCAATGGAAGATGTCGAGTTTTTTGTCGAAGTTCACAATGCAACCTTCGTGCGTGCAAATAGCGCTGCACGCAATGAACTTTCCAGCGGCAGGCTGCATGAGGTATGCGGGCGTGCCATCTGCTGGATTCGTGAACTGAAAAGCCGTTCCAACAGCCACATCAGCGACTGTGGCGACCTTGGTTCCAGCTGGCGTCGAAGCAGATGCCGTTGCGCTGGCTGAAGCCGATGCCGAAGGCGTTGCACTCGGAGTAGGTGAAGCCATTGCGGATGCCTTCGATCCGTTCGACTTGTAGCCAAAGAATCCAACGGCGAGGCCAGCAATGCCAGCACCACCTGCGACGGCGCCAGTCTTTATGAGAGTGCGGCGAGCAATTTCGCTTTCCAGTGGAGCGTTGCTCAAAACTGCATCCGGCGCGACGCCCTTTTCTCTGCGCACACCAAGTTCAATCTGGCGACCTAGTGACAAGTAGCCACCGTCACCAGCAATCATCAACGGCGTGAGTGCGGCCATGAACACAATGTCAGGGCCAAAGTA
The DNA here is from genome assembly GCA_023260395.1 of Candidatus Nanopelagicales bacterium. GTDB lineage: Bacteria > Actinomycetota > Actinomycetes > S36-B12 > UBA5976 > UBA5976. The sequence goes on along the minus strand of JALQVI010000017.1, from coordinate 10,995 downwards.
ATACGGCGAAGTCCCCCAGCTGACGGTGAGGAAGAACGACGTCGACAGCGCGAATGCGCCGAGTGCGGCAAGACGTGTCCATAAGCCGAGCAAGATGCCAAGGCCGGCAAGCAACTCACCTGCAGCAATCGCAAATGCAAAGAGAGTGTGATGTTCCAGCGTGTGATTCAAAATGAAACCGATTGGACTGGTCGTGCTTGCACTCTGAGTTTGCTTGAGGAAACCATTTGGCGAGGTAGCGCTGAAGTAATCCGAGCTAAAGAATTTTTGCAACCCCGCGTATACGAAGGTGAAACCCAAGAACAGGCGCAGCGGCAGCAGTGCCATTCCTAGTTTGTTCGATGTGGCAGGTTCGGTTGCTTTATTCTTCGACATGCCTCAATCGTGCCAGTCCGCGAGGGCGCTCGGGGCTAACGAATGTAAGAGGAATGTAAACCAGGTTTACCTTCGCAACGCTTCGGCGCGGGAATTATTGGGCGCTGGCCGCTTCGTATGCAGCTTTCATGGCTTCCAAATCAATCTTGGTCATGCCCAGCATCGCTTGGGTAGCCGCTGCAGCGCCTGCTGGATCACAGCCTCCGATGTACTGTTCCATCTGACCACTAATGACCTGCCACGAGACTCCAAACTTATCTTTGAGCCAGCCACACTGACTTGGCTGACCACCATCGGCGAGCAAGATGTCCCAGTAGTGATCGATTTCAGCCTGATCCTTGCATGGAATCTGGAACGAGATTGCTTCGTTAAAAGTGAAGTACGGGCCACCGTTGAGACCAATGAACGGCTGGCCAAAAATTACGAAGTCAACAACTACCTCGTCGCCTTGGGCATTGCCAGGTGTGTCAGCCGGTGCGATCCAGTTATTGCCAAGACTGCTGTCCGGGAAAATGCTGGTGTAGAAGTTTGCGGCTTCGCGAGCACGGCCATCGAACCAAAGACATGTGGTGAGTTGCATGAGTTCAGTCTGCCACGGAAATGAAGCTGAATTAAAGAAAGTCTAAAAGCAGTTTGGAAACTCAACTGGACTTTTGAATTGCAGTCATTTGCTGGTTGACGAATTCTTCTACTCGCTTTTCAACGCTAAACAATTCCGGCTTCGCACCTTGTTTGACTGCAACGAATTCTTGTCGCCGGCCTTGAAAAAGGATGTGTCCAATTTGGTGTAAGAGGTTGCGCATCAATTGGTCGACCGATTTTTGTCGAAGTGAAACTTGAATAACGGGCCTTTTACCTACCCACTGCAAGGCGCTAGCTGCATGCGACTTATCAACTTCCAAAATTTCGAGCAACACCACTCCTGCCTTGCTGCAAATTTCAGTTGCCGAATCCATCACTTTGGAAATATCAGACTTGGTAATCAGTGAACAAATATCTGGTATCGACTTTCGAAGTTGGGAACGACTAAAAGCTGGAGCCTCAATTCCTCGAGAACTAATTTCACCGATACGGAGCCACGTAGCTAACGCTATATTTCCTACTTGAAGAGATTCGCATTTTTGTCTCGTAGCAATAGGACCGTGCCATAAAGTATTTAAGGCCTTGGCATCAGCCACACCAAAGAAACTGCAGACTTCACGCACAGATTCGCTTGTGTCCGTTCGAGCTGACACAACATAGCCGCGTTTGCGAAGTGCATTCATTGGAACTTGCTTGAGAAGCTCTGCGTCTTTTCGAAACGAGGCGTCACGGTTTAGGCGTGCGACCGTTTCGTCATACTTGACTTGGAACGAGTTCCAAATTCGAGCAGGGATCCCCGTCGTATTTTCTAGTCGCAAACTGGTTTCTGGAGTGACAGGAACATGCCCTTTGATCATTTGGTTCAAAGCTTTAGAAGACATGCCAATACGAATGGCCAATTCATTCTGAGTCATACCTTGCTCAATTAACCACTCACCAAGAACTTCACCTGGATGAACGGCGTAATCAGGCTGAAAAGCCTTCACATGCGTTTTTGCGGTTGCCTTAACCATGGTTCATTCCTCCAATTCGTTTCATTTATAAGCGCTAGTGGTAATCCACTATTTCGATAACCGTTACTCTGACGATTTCGATCCAGTTGATACCGCCACCGACTTTCGCTGGAATCGGCGGTGTTGGACGTATGACAATTCGTAACGGATGTCCAACATCTGCTGCCCAACTGCCTGCTCGAGTTCCTGTGAGTTCGTGCCACCGTCCTGGAAGAATCTTTAACTCTTCAACATTTTGAACATTTTCGAGACTTAGAAGTCTCATTCTTATGAGCCTCGCTGACTTAGCGCCAAACTTTCGAACCAGCTTTGAGTGGCTAAGTGCGACAGTTTCAAGCTTTTTGTCAGCGAAGGTCACTTCCAAATCTTTACCTCCTAGGTAAAGATAACATAACAGTCGCCCCTGACAACAAAAACAAAAAGGCAGCCCTTGGGCTGCCTTTTGAACGTGGTGGAGATGCTGCCGAATTGCGTGCGCAGCACATATGTAATTCGGAATCGTGAATAGAGATTCCCGGCAGATCCGCCACAAATGCAAATGGCCCAACCGAAGGTTGAGCCATTAATGCTGTGGTGGAGATGCCGGGAATCGAACCCGGGTCCTTAGGTGAAGATTTGGTTATTCTCCGAGCGCAGTTTGCAATAGCTTTTCTCTGCCCCGATGTTCACGCAAACAAGATGTCGACAGGCACAGTCACTGTTAGATTTCCCGCAAGACCCCGTAACCGGATCCGTTGGTAAGTTCCCTAAATGACGCGAGAATCCAGAGCGGGAACGCCCCTGGTCTCACGGATTTCGGGGCTAGCTTAAGCAGCTAGGGCGAAATCAGTGCGGTTAGATTTGGCACTTATTGGTTTTGCTGGACGTTTACGAGATGACCAACATTCTCGGCTCGCTTCTCCCATTTCGACTACCAAAGTCGAAACCGTTCATCCCCATGAGGTTTCGCGTTACCGCGAAGTTTCTGGGGCTACACGATGTAACCACCACTATTGAGTTATTACTGCAAGTGTAAATCACTTCAGTGACAGTTATAACCACGTATGTCTGAGACTTATTCCCACAAGCAATGTGGCTGTGAAATTTCTACGTAATTGAAGGATTAGGTTCGGGCGCGGAGGGACTTGGTTGCGGCGTTGGGCTAGCGATCTTGACGAAATTGGAACCAGCTGAAAGACCTGATTTCACACCGAAAACCGAGGAAGCAACCCTGAATTGATATTGACGTCCTGGAATTAAGCCAGTGAAAGTATGTACCCGGCTGGCAACAGTCAAAGTCTTACGGATTCCCGATTCCCAATAAACCACTTCATAAAACTGCGCATTAGTCACTGTGCTCCACGTCAAAGACACAGAGGTCCCACTAACCGTCGCATGAAGTACCGAAGGCGGCTTAGGTCGAGGACTCAGTGCATCTTGCAACGTCACTAAAGCTAATCGCTTGCTACGAATGCGGCGCAAGATTCTCGCAAATAAATGTGCCGTTTGAGTGTTGTTCGCGTGGGCCAACATGATGACTTCATTGCCCATGTATTGGCGAACGTTATTCCAAATTCCTGTTGTTGAAATTCGGGTTGCATCCGCCAGCGTTCCTGACCACATGATTGGTTTTGTGTACCCAATTGCTGCGGCTGCCTTTACGACATGATGATTCACAGCTCCATAAGGCGGACGAAAATATGGACGCGCATCGACGCCGTAGTGCTTCACGATGAATTTATGGCAATCCCAGAGTTCTTTTTGAATCTGGTGCGTGGAAAGTTTCGTCAAATCAGGATGACGAGCCGTGTGGTTTGCAATCTGAATTTGCCCGGTTGCAACAAGCGGCCGAATTTTCGCAGCCAAAGTGCGCCAGCCATGCATGTCTGAGTACACAAAGAACGTCAGACGTAAGTTATGTTGCTTCACCCAATTGACGTAGTTGTTGATCATCGTGACACTCGTACCGTCATCAACGGTCCACGCCATGCGACGTTTTCGGCTGCGCGGCAGTCGATAAACAATAGAGTCGCGCACGTAGACATAACCGGAAGGCTGACGAGTTAACATCGAAATGTCGCCAGACAAATTGCCTTGTTCCAAACCCACCAAAGCATGAGCGTTGGCGCTTGTTGGCGTATCAGTAGTCGCCGCAACGGCTCCAAGTCCAAGCGCGACGAGCAGTTGGCGGCGATTCACTCGTTTAGTTTATGGAGCAACTCATTAAGTCGTTCTAGAAATAGCACATCTTTATCATCGTCAATTGTGACAACCACGTGCTTTGTGCGAGCCGTGTGACCCGAGACGATTTCCACCTGACTGTTACGTACCCCAAACGCATGTGCAATCGCTGCGATGACAGCGTCAGTGGCTTTGCCATCAACCGGCTGGGCATTCACCGAGACAACTAGCGCAGCTGGATCGCCATACGAGCCGCCGACGAATGACTTTGACGCACCAGGCTTTACCCGAACTGCGAATCTATGCGCGCTCACGAAACCACTAGAGAACGCGGTGAACTTTATGCTGCGCAGACTGAGCGATTGGGCGAATGACCATCAAGTCAATGTTGAAGTGTTGTGGCAACATGACCGACCAACGCACAGACTCAGCGACATCTTCTGCGGTCAGGGGCTCTGCGACACCTTCATAAATCTTGGCTGCACGCTCGGTATCACCATCAAATCGCTTGACGGCAAATTCATCGGTGCGCACCATGCCTGGGGCAATTTCAACAACACGAACTGGTTGGCCTGAAAGTTCCAGACGCAAAGTTTCGGCGAGTGCTGTCGTACCGTGCTTTGCCGCGGTGTAGCTACCACCATTTTCATAAACGATTCGACCAGCAGTCGAACTCATAACGACGATTGTTCCTGCGCCTGATTTGATCAGAGCAGGGAGCAATGCCTTAGCCGTGCGAACTGCACCAACGACGTTTACTTCGAACGTCTTGCTCCAACTTTCTAAGTCGGCTTCCATGACAGATGTTGCATCAAATGCGCCACCGGCGTTAGCTACTACGACCGTTACGTTCTTATCGCTCACGTATTCAGCAAGTGCGTCGACGCTCGCTTGATCGGTAACATCCAGTTCGAATGGCTCGATGCCTTCATGCTGGGCAGCAAGCGCGTTGAGGTTGTCGACACGTCGGGCCGCCGCAATTACCTGGAAACCCTCTCCAGCCAGAGCTACTGCTGTAGCCGCACCAATTCCGCTGCTCGCTCCAGTAACGACTGCATACCCACGATTACTCATAGACACATTGTGTCAAAACCAATGAGCGCACGCATGAATCCCGTTAAAACCAATGTCCTTGCCAGTGGCTACACATACAATCCCGATATGAGTCGTCCGGTCATTGGTTTGTCCTGTTACAACGAAACCGCGAAATGGGGTGCATGGGATCAACCAGCTGCGCTCATTCCGTGGAATTATGTGCAAAAGATTCAGGATGCTGGCGCATCAGTCGTGATCCTGCCACCAGACATGCGGGACTCGGATGCAGTCGGTCGACTCGACGGACTCGTGCTCGCCGGTGGCGCGGACATTGATCCGAATCGTTACGGCGAGGATCCACACGAGACTGTCGACAAGCCGCGGACTGCTCGCGATGCCAGCGAGCTCGGACTTTACCTCAAGGCACGCGAGTTAGACATTCCAGTTCTCGGTATTTGTCGCGGGTTACAAATCATAACGGTTGCACACGGTGGCTCTTTGCATCAACACCTGCCGGACGTTGTTGGCACCACGTTGCATCGAGATGCTCCGGGAACTTTTAACAATCACACAGTCACACTTGCCGAAGGAAGTTTGATCGCATCACTCGTTGGCGCAACCGAAGTTGTCACTAACTCGAGCCATCATCAGGCTGTCAAAACCACTGGCGATTTGATTGCAACTGGGTGGGCATCGGACGGCATCATCGAAGCCTGCGAAGACACCACTGCCAAATTCGCCCTTGGCGTGCAATGGCACCCAGAAGCCAGCGATGACCCCGCTGTTTCCGAGAACATATTCGCCGGGCTGATGCGGGCTATCACTGGCTAGACTCGGGGACATGCCTGTCGATAACTTGTTCAACTCCCCCGAATCACTCTGGCGCGGTTTTGCCAGCGATAACTATGCAGGAATTCATCCTGAAGTTATGGCCGCAATTGCCGCTGTCAACCACGGTCACCAAGTCGCATATGGCGATGACATCGTGACGGCTGAATTCGATGCGATGATTCAGCGACTGTTTGGTGAACAAGCAACGGGTTATCCAGTTTTTAATGGCACCGGCGCCAACGTCGTGGGACTTCAGGCAATGTGCCAATCATGGGAAGCCGTTGTGTGCGCTGAATCAGCCCACATCAATGTTGATGAAGGTGGCGCTCCCGAAAAGGTGGCCGGCCTCAAACTACATTCCATCCCGACACCAGATGGCAAGCTCACACCTGAACTCGTTGTGTTACAGGCCCACGGTTTTGGTAACGAACACCGTGCCCAGCCCAAGGTTGTCAGCATCACAAACACAACTGAACTTGGCACGGTGTACACGGTTGAAGAAATTCGTGCGCTCGCTGATCAGGCTCACAGCCTCGGCATGTACTTGCATCTTGATGGTGCACGTATTGCAAACGCAGCTGCTGCACTTGGCGTTACTTTGCGCGAAATGACAACCGATGCTGGCGTTGATGTGGTCTCGCTCGGTGCAACAAAGATCGGCGCCCTTGCTGCCGAAGCCGTCGTCATTCTGAATCCAACGTTCGCTTCGGCCATGAAGTACGTGCGCAAATCCGCAATGCAACTGTCGAGCAAGATGCGCTTTAGCTCGGCACAGCTCATTGCTGTATTCGACACCGACCTTTACTTACGTAACGGCAATCACGCTAATGCAATGGCACAGAAACTCTATGACGCCGTCAGCCAGATTCCCGGCATCGATGTCGGTGAAGCACCACAGGCAAACGCGTTATTCCCAATCCTGCCGGCGGACGTCACAGAACGCCTGCAGGAAAATGTTCGCTTCTACGTGTGGGATCACATCACAGGCCAGGTTCGCTGGATGTGCTCATGGGATACCACCGATGAAGACATCGAAAACTTTGCTGCGCTCATCGCTAAGGAAATGGCATGAACAAAGTCGTCTTGATCACCGGCGCAAGCCAAGGAATTGGTTTTGGCATCGCAGAGAAATTCCACGCCGAAGGCTGGGATGTACTAACGCTCTCGCGCAAGCCACTCACCGGTGACGAGACCTGGAATCCAACTGCGGATTCACATTTCATTTTTGACCTCGAAGATGCCGAACACATCGATGACGTGTTGGCTGAAATTAAGTACAAGCTCGGCAATCGTCCACTGGATGCACTCGTCAATAACGCAGGCATCTCACCCAAACTCCCAAACGGTGATCGAGTTGGCGTCGTCGGTGCGGACTATGACTTTTGGAAGCGCATCTTTGATGTCAATGTATTCGCACCTGCACTTCTAACGCGTGGCTTGCATCCCGCTCTCAAGGCAGCACAAGGCGCGGTCGTGAACATCACCTCAATCGTGGTTCAGCGCGTACATCCCTTTGCCGGTTCACCATACGCATCGAGCAAGGCAGCACTCGGTGGACTGACCCGTGAAATGGCCAACGAATTCGCTAAGGACGGCATCCGCGTCAACGCCGTATCACCTGGCGAAATCGACACACCGATTCTGTCCATAAAGACAGCCGAAATCGTCGAGTCGCACGTGCCGATGAAGCGCCTTGGCTCCCCTGCTGAAATCGCTGATGCCGTGTATTACTTGTGCAGTGACCAAGCTAGTTACATCACGGGAGCCGAACTTTTAGTCAATGGTGGCCAGCACCTTTAAACCACTAGCCTTGATTCGTGACTGAATCAGCGGTGTATTCCGATGCGCAACGAGCCATCAAGTACGGCTTTTTGTTTATGGGTATCCCCATTGGAATGCTGATTCCACGGCTAGCTGAAATCAAACTGGGATTACACGCCGGCGATAGTTCGTACGGAACCGCCATCGCGCTGGGCGGCCTAGGCGCACTCTCAGGCAACTACCTGGGCGCTCGCCTGGTTCACCATTTTGGCAGTAAGCCGATTGCCAGAGCTGCATTCATTTTCTTTTTGTTAGCAAACATCTCTAACGCACTGGTTCCTTCGGTAACGTGGCTCGCCTTTGCAGCGTTTAGCGGTGGCGCGATTTATTCATTGATCAACATCGCGATGAATAGCCAGGGCACACTCGTCGAACAAGCCATCGGTCGGTCATTTATGCCCAAAGGCCATGGCTTTTGGAGTATCGGCACATTAGTTGCAGCATTCATTTCAAGTTTGGCTGCGCCTCACATCACGCCCCTAACAGCGTTGCTCGTCGGTGGAACGGTGAGCTTGATTGGCTTTGAAGTCGTCACTCGAACATTGCTGCCAATGGCTTACGACGATCGTCCACACGACGACCCCACTCAACTGCCACGTACCGAAAAAGTTCCGCGAGCGACGTTGCGTTTTCTTTTCGTCATTGCCGTCGCGCAATGGCTCGGCATGTTGGCGGAAATTTCTGTCGGCGACTGGAGCTCAGTCCTCTTGCACGAATTCTTTGCTATTTCTATTGGGCCAAACGGCTACGCTTTCACCGCATTCATGTTGGTTCAACTTGTTTCGCGACTGACTGCGCCGAAATTGATTGATAAGCATGGTCTGCCGACTGTCATTAAGCGCATGGGCTACATCGGTGCTGCAGGTTTCCTCACGTTTCTCTTTGCAGCCTTCCACTTCCGTGACTCATCACATTCGACAATCGTCATACTTTGCTGCATTGCCTATGGCTTTATGGCTTTGGGCGTAGCAAATATGCCGCCCGCATTTGTCTCAGCGGCCGCACGAATTCCTGGCCTGCCTAGTGCTCGCGCTTTGATGATTACCGGTGTGACCTTGGCAATTTTGAACATGATTGGCCGGGTGACACTCGGTTTCATCGCACAAGCCTTCACCTTGCCGTTGGCTTTGAGCCTGACCGGCATCGCGCTCATCATTGCCGCAACAATGACAAAGGTCCTCGACCCGAAACGGGCCAAGGACCATGCCATACGACGTTAGTCGCAGAGATTTATAGCGGAGTTACGTACGCTCCGCTGATACCGCCATCGACCAAGAAGTTCGATGCGGTCATGAATGACGAATCATCTGAAGCAAGGAATGCAACAGCTGCTGCGATTTCCGTTGGTTCAGCAAAGCGTCCTAGTGGAATGTGCACGAGACGACGTGCAGCGCGCTCTGGATCCTTAGCGAAAAGTTCCTGAAGTAGTGGAGTGTTCACAGGCCCAGGTGAGAGCGCATTTACGCGGATACCTTCACGAGCAAACTGAACACCGAGCTCGCGAGTCATCGCAAGCACGCCACCCTTTGAAGCGGTGTATGAAATCTGTGATGTTGCTGCAGCCATCGTTGCCACGAATGACGCGGTGTTGATGATTGCGCCCTTTTTCTGCTCGAGCATGTAAGGAAGAACTTCCTTGCAGCACAAGTACACCGACGTCAGGTTAACTTCCTGAACGCGACGCCATGCATCAATGCCAGTGGTGAGAATTGAATCATCATCCGGTGGCGAAATGCCGGCATTGTTGAACGCAATGTCGATTGAACCGTAGGTGTCGAATGCCACCTTGTACATGTTCGCGACTTGGTCAGCTTGGGTGACATCGGCCTTAATGAAGATGCCACCAAGTTCGTCAGCAATGGCCTGGCCCGTTGTTTCGTCCATGTCCACAGCGACAATCTTTGCGCCTTCTTCAGCGAAACGACGAGCTGTCGCTGCGCCAATACCGCTACCTGCACCAGTGATTACTGCTACTCGATCTTGCAAACGCTTCACAGCGACTCGCTTTCGGTTGGAGGTGTTCTGCGTATCCGCAGTCCATCTATCTTATTTTTCTTGACTTAACTTTCAGTGGAAATAAACACGTTCTTTGTCTCGGTGAAATGCTCAATGGCATTCGGACCAAGTTCACGACCGATTCCCGAGCGCTTGAAGCCGCCAAATGGCGTCCAGTAACGCACGGCTGAATGTGAGTTCACCGAGATGACGCCGGATTCGACACCGCGCGAGACACGGATTGCACGACCGACATCGCGAGTAAAGATTGAGGCAGCCAAGCCATAGTCAGTCGCGTTCGCCTGGCGAATTGCATCAGCTTCGTCATCGAAAGGAACGACGACAGCAACTGGGCCAAAGATTTCATCGGTGTAAAGGCGGTCGCTTTGCGAAACTGGGGCAAGAATTGTTGGCGGGAACCAGAAACCCTTTCCAGTCGGAGCATCGCCTTGGAACATGATTGGCGCATCGGCGGGTACGAAAGACTTCACGCGATCAAGTTGAGTCTGGCTGATGAGCGGTCCCATGTCGGTGCTGTCGAGGGCAGGGTTATCAACCTTCATGCCCTTCACAACACTTTCCATGTGCGCAAGAACATCGTCATAAATCGAACGCTCAACCAAGATGCGTGAACGAGCGCAGCAATCTTGACCTGAGTTATCAAACACAGCCAGCGGTGCTGCCTTGGCAGCGGCCTCGATATCTGAATCAGCGAAGATGATCGTTGGTGACTTGCCGCCAAGTTCAAGCGTGATGCGCTTGAGTTGTGGCGCTGCCGACTGCATGATGTTGATGCCAACAGCTGTCGAACCAGTGAAAACAATTTTGCGTACTTCTGGGTGATCAACGAGACGTTGGCCAGCGACCTTTCCAAAGCCTGGAAGAACATTGAAAACGCCTTCTGGAATTCCAGCTTCGAGAGCAAGTTCAGCCAATCGCAACGCGGTCAAAGGTGTCGTTTCGGCTGGCTTAAGAACAACGGTGTTACCGGCAGCAAGCGCAGGTGCAAAGCCCCAACCAGCAACTGGCATTGGGAAATTCCACGGCACGATGATTCCAACAACACCGAATGGTTCGTGGAATGTGATGTCGATACCGCCAGGCACAGGAATCTGATGGCCAAGCAAACGCTCGACTCCGCCGGCAAAGTAATTTAAAACATTCGCCACATTCTGGGCTTCCC
>JALQVI010000179.1 GCA_023260395.1 Candidatus Nanopelagicales bacterium | reverse complement strand
AAGGATTACACCTTGAATAACAGTCTGCTTCGTTAGATCAATACCATCGAGAGATGGACCACCAGGTGTTGCACCGCAAGTACGCATCAGTGATTACGCGCCGACTGCAACAGGAACGCCGACGAGTGAACCGTATTCAGTCCATGAACCGTCGTAGTTCTTTACATTGTTAACGCCAAGGAGTTCGTGAAGTACGAACCATGAGAACGCAGAGCGCTCACCGATACGGCAGTACGCGATGGTGTCCTTTGCAAGATCAACACCAGCACCCTGGTAGATCTCCTTCAACTCTGCATCAGACTTAAATGTGCCATCTTCATTTGCAGCCTTTGACCAAGGAATGTTCTTCGCTGTTGGAATATGTCCCTTGATCTGTCCGCCTTCTTGTGGAAGGTGAGCAGGCGCTGCAAGTTCGCCAGAAAATTCAGCTGGTGAGCGCACATCAACGATGTTCTTTGTGCCAATAGCCGCAACAACTTCATCGCGGAATGCGCGGATTGAGTTATCGCGCTCCTTTGCTACGTAGCGTGTAGCTGTACGTGTTGGAACTTCGGTCACGAATGGGCGAGCATCGAGCTCCCA
>JALQVI010000178.1 GCA_023260395.1 Candidatus Nanopelagicales bacterium | reverse complement strand
AAGCAAGAACGAAACGTAGTACTCGGTTTCAATGTCAGCCGCAGCGGCAACAAGAATCTTGCGCACGGTGTGACCCTTGATGTCTAGTCCAAGAATGTTTGTTGCGTGCTCGAAGGCTTCGTCAGGTGTCTGCGCGAGCTTGACGCCGCCAGCCTTGCCGCGACCGCCGACTTTCACCTGAGCTTTGACGACTACTAGGCCGCCAATCTCGGCTGCTGCTGCGCGAGCTTCTTCGGCAGTTGTGCACACCTTGCCCGGAACAACCGGAACATTGTGCGCTGCGAATAGGTCCTTGGCTTGGTACTCGTAGAGATCCACGTACTACGTCACTTTCTTTTCGATCACACGTACTTCACTAAGACTAGTGAGCACGTTAGTTTGCGCTTTGAGCACGTGGGCGCACATTGTCGCTCACCCACTCAACTACGTCGCTGACAGGAGTTCCTGGCAGAAAAATTTGGGAGACGCCCTTGTCGAGCAGGACAGGCACATCGTCAGAGGGAATGATTCCGCCGCCGAAGACCGGCACATCACCAAGGCCGCGTTCTTTGAGAAGCTCGAGAACCGCTGGAAAAAGAGTTAAGT
>JALQVI010000177.1:269-587 GCA_023260395.1 Candidatus Nanopelagicales bacterium | reverse complement strand
GTGCTTGCCATGGATTCCCAAACTTTTCGATCAGACCAAGTGATTGCCAATAATAAAGAGCGACTTGCGCATGTTGATGATGAAGGCGTGACATTTAAGAGCCATCTCGATGGATCTATGCATCGCTTCACCGCTGAAATTTCAATGCAGATTCAACATAAATTAGGTGCCGACATCATGTTTGCCTTTGACGAATGCACAACTTTGCATAACACTCGCGGCTACCAAGAAATTGCTCTGCAACGTACTTATGAGTGGGCGATTCGCTGCCTGGATGAACATGCACGTCTTACTGAATCTCGCGCCCATAAGCCATAT
>JALQVI010000177.1:0-259 GCA_023260395.1 Candidatus Nanopelagicales bacterium | reverse complement strand
ACGCAAAAAAGCGGCATCAGATCTTGGTGCGCTTACATCATCTGGTATTTTATTTGATGGTTTCGGTATTGGTGGAGCACTTGATAAAGATTCACTCGGCACAATAGTTGGCTGGGTCAATTCAACGCTTCCGCAGGAAAAACCCAAGCATCTGCTTGGAATCGGAGCTCCAGAAGATTTCTTTATTGCCATTGAAAATGGTGTTGATACCTTCGACTGCGTTCTTGCATCACGTATTGCTCGGACCAGTTCGGTCTAC
>JALQVI010000176.1:331-594 GCA_023260395.1 Candidatus Nanopelagicales bacterium | reverse complement strand
TAGGATAGTTATTATGAAAGATAATAAAAAGTTTTTTGGTAAGGATTGGACGCAAGGGGAAATTAATTTTCCTGAGTATCTTACACCAGAAATTATTCATACTGCTTTGTTTGTTCACAATGCAAAGGACAAAGAAGAAATGTGTGCAAGGGTAGAATATTGCGCACAACAAATAGGGGATAAGGCGATGTCTTATGCGATGTCATTATTGGTATTGCCTTATCTTGTTGATAAAGCCCAAGAGTCTAAAGAGTATCAAGATT
>JALQVI010000176.1:0-321 GCA_023260395.1 Candidatus Nanopelagicales bacterium | reverse complement strand
ACGAAAAAAAAAGAAAGTTAAACTAACCAACACATTGCCCCACTAACGTGGGGCAATAGAGGTACCAATCACACATCTAGTATAGGTTGTATCGCGACCCCCACCCCCCAAACTTACAAAAAGGGGTCCCACTACTCTAGGTTGTATTGCTTGATTTAGACAGTTATAGCTGGTAAAAACATGTTGAACATCTAAAGTGGTGCAAAAAATTTTTTAAAAATTTTTATGAATTTAAATAACGTAGATATTAGTAGACTACCTGCAGACGTCAGAAAGACATTTAGAAAACTACAGGTAATGCATGCAGAAAAACAAATACAA
>JALQVI010000175.1 GCA_023260395.1 Candidatus Nanopelagicales bacterium | reverse complement strand
CCACTACGCTACGCCCCGAGGCGCAAGTGGTGAGTCTAGACGAGATTTTCACCCTCGCTAACCGAGGCGATAGCGTTAGCCCCGATTCGGTAACCGTACTGTGGCAGAGGTAACCTAAGCCCAGCACAGAAACTGCATCAATAATGCGGGTGTAGCTCAATGGTAGAGCCCCAGCCTTCCAAGCTGGCCATGCCGGTTCGATCCCGGTCACCCGCTCCAAATTAACTAATAGATCCTACTTTGGCGATGTATGCAGTACCAGAAAATGTGATTCCACTCGGTGCTGAATCGCCAGTCGAATCAATTACCCGAATAGAAAAACTCAACGCACTTGCAGAAGTTGAAATCGTACCCATCATTTGGAATCCATACATGCTTGTTACTGAAGAAGATGTTACCTTTGAAAAATCGGTTCGAATTACACTGTAATTTGGCGACGCCCCTGTAGAGGAAAGTGTTGCACCAACTTTCAAGCCAGGCACAGTATTAGGTGCAGATAAAAATATCTGAAACCAATATGAAGAGTTTGCTTCTAGTGTTCCGAAATTTGCAGAATCTGTGCCGCCGTTTGGTGTCACGGTATTCAAAGAGAAATTT
>JALQVI010000174.1:323-599 GCA_023260395.1 Candidatus Nanopelagicales bacterium | reverse complement strand
CGAAAGCCACGGCCGAGAAGATCCCAATCAAGTAGCAAGAGATCGATGCGGTGGAGAGCCAGCCCCAGGTGCGACCCTGTTCTGCCACAACGAGTAGGGGAACAGTTGCCGTGATAACGGTGGCAGCACCCCACCAGTCAATGCGGACGCGACGGTGGGTCTTGGGCAAGTGCAGTGCCTTGAGCACGATACCGAGGGCAACAACACCGATGGGAACGTTGATAAGGAAGACCCAGCGCCATCCGGTGATGCCGAGGATTTCAGGAGTTCCGGAAA
>JALQVI010000174.1:0-313 GCA_023260395.1 Candidatus Nanopelagicales bacterium | reverse complement strand
GACCAATAACGGAGGAGACACCGAACACGGCGAGGAAGAAGCCCTGGTACTTCGCGCGCTCACGAGGAGCGAGCATGTCACCCATGATGGCCAATGGCAGTGCCATCAAACCACCAGCACCCAGACCCTGGATAGCGCGGTAACCAGCGAGCTGATACATCGTGTCAGCTGTGCCGGCGAGAAGTGAACCCAGCACGAAAACAGAAATCGCGATGATGAACAGTGGGCGACGGCCGAAGATATCGCTGAGCTTGCCATAGAGCGGAGTCGAGATGGTCGACATGATCATGTAGGCGGTGGTGACCCACGCCTG
>JALQVI010000173.1 GCA_023260395.1 Candidatus Nanopelagicales bacterium | reverse complement strand
AGATTACGGTAGCGGCGGGTACGATTCTTTACCAATTTCGGGCATGTCAATTTGGGATAGTTTGCACGTGAATTTGTGAATACTCATTCCCTAAAGGGAATTTGAAGCATAAAAGGGCTCAGACCACCATTGCAAATACAATGCACTCAAAGTGCAGTAAAATGCACTCATGACAATCACGCCTCAAGAACTTTCATTGGTCATCGGTAGCAGAGTGCGCGATCGACGAAATGCCATCGGCTCAACGATTGATCAGTTAGCCGAAGAGGCCGGCGTGAGTCGACGGGTCATCATCAACATCGAACAAGGTGAGACGGTACCAAACATCTCTACCCTGCTGCGCATTGGCGAGGTTTTAGGCATGAGCCTGCCTGAACTGGTCGATACATCGAGCGCCTCTCACCTGGTTGTCACCAAAAAGGACCAAGCGGCAATTTTGTGGTCGAGCCCAAATGGCGGCACTGGTTCGCTGGTTGCCTCCACTACCAGCCCCAACCTTGTTGAGCTCTGGGAATGGCACATGAACCCCGGCGACGAACACAACAGCGAAGCACACATCTCCGGAACCCGCGAATTGATACACGTCATTCAAGGCGTTCTAACAGTG
>JALQVI010000172.1:294-616 GCA_023260395.1 Candidatus Nanopelagicales bacterium | reverse complement strand
CACCGGCACCAGCTCACGCGAAGATGCCGAGAATGCAGATCCTGCTGTTCAGCCTGAGCTGATTGTGAACAGCATGACTGAACTGGTTGAGCTCTTCGCTCAGGCGGATGCATCCTAGATAACTCGCTTCAACAGCAATGGCCTCTCCACTCGGAGAGGCCATCTGCGTTAAGTGTGAGCTGTTACTTGGCTTCACCCATGCGGTGGATGGACTGCAGGCGAGTGTAGGCATTGATGCCTTCGGGGCCGTATTCCATGCCCACGCCTGAATCCTTCCAGCCACCAAATGGTGCAGCCAGATTGGACGCATAGAAATTGATAC
>JALQVI010000172.1:0-284 GCA_023260395.1 Candidatus Nanopelagicales bacterium | reverse complement strand
ATCTTCGAGGCGAGTTCAGCTCCGTGGTCAGGGTTGGTGGTGAAGATGTTTCCACCCAGGCCATAGGGCGACTGGTTCGCAATGCGAACCGCGTCCTGCTCGTCCTTATAAGGAACAACAACGAGAACGGGGCCAAAGATTTCTTCCTGAGCCACACGCATGGAGTTATCCACGTTGGCAAAGACGGTGGGCTTGGCAAAGTAACCGCGATCACGACCCTCGGGACGACCAGAGCCACCGGTGGCACCCTTCGCACCTTCTTCTTTGCCAATCTTGATAAAGCC
>JALQVI010000171.1 GCA_023260395.1 Candidatus Nanopelagicales bacterium | reverse complement strand
AAGTACTCGATGTTATGCGTGAGCTAGCGCAGAGTGGCATGACTATGGTCGTCGTTACCCATGAGATGGGCTTTGCTCGCGAAGTTGCCGACAAGGTTGTCTTTATGGATGGCGGCGTAATCGTTGAATCTGGCGAACCGAGCGCTGTACTGGGTAGTCCGCAGCAGGAACGTACCAAGTCGTTTCTGGCTAAAGTGCTATAAATCAGCGAAGTAGAGAGAGCGCGCCCGAGAGGATTCGAACCTCTAACCTTTTGATCCGTAGTCAAATGCTCTATCCGTTGAGCTACGGGCGCCTATGTAATTGTTCTGCCGAAGCAGGATGCGAATACTACCGGCTTTTTATAAGCCGCCCAAACTGAGCAATTCCGCCTTTAAAACAGCCTTTTTACGCGGTTTTCCAAGTGGTTCACCCGCTGCAATTTCAGCAGCATTGATTGCTTCCCAGTGCTTTTGAGTTACAACTTTGTCACCTGTAATTACATCGGTGATATCGCCAGCATCTTTTGCAACCTTTAAATTCTCAACGAGCAATTTCATTACATCTGCTGCATCAGATTTATTAGTACCGAGTACACCCGATGGCCCGCGCTTTGCCCAACCCACAACATCTGTATTTTCGTTGACTCGGCCA
>JALQVI010000170.1 GCA_023260395.1 Candidatus Nanopelagicales bacterium | reverse complement strand
CGCATCTGCTTTACACGCAGCTGGTCACTGGTTCGATCCCAGTAACTCCCATTCCCTCTAAGAGGTCTATGACAAATGATTACCGTAAGATGCAAAGAATGTGGAAGAGAGTTGATCTCCACTAGCAAGATTCAATTCTGTGGTTGTCCCAACCAAATGAGTGTTGTGGACAACAAAGTTGGTGCCAATGATCTTGATAAGGTCGTAATGGTATCTAACAACGTAGAGAATAAGATTGATAGTCATTTCTCTAGAACTGAACTTCTTTATCAAGAGGAGAGACGTAGACGCAAAGTTCGTAGACTGGACTTTGAAGTCAAATAAGGAAGAGTGGTCGAGTGGTTTATGGCACTGGTCTTGAAAACCAGCGAGGGTGCAAGTCCTCCGTGGGTTCAAATCCCACCTCTTCCGTTATAATTTCCTAACATTTAATATTTTTGTAACACTCTGATACACTAGATACTGCGTAGACAATCTTTCTACCATCATGCATCCCGACGAGTTACAAAACTGGAAAATTATCAAGGAGAAATTTGAGGAAAACGGAACAACAGACAACTTCTTTTATACAAGAGCTTGTGCTATAGTAAGTGGGTTACCAGACCCGATGGACAAAGCACCAAATGTCTCACAGGAT
>JALQVI010000016.1 GCA_023260395.1 Candidatus Nanopelagicales bacterium | reverse complement strand
GTGCAGGCCTTAAGGATCCAAAGCGTCCGGGTGGTTCATTCATCTTCGCTGGCCCATCAGGTGTTGGTAAGACTGAACTTTCCAAGACATTGGCCGAGTTCCTCTTTGGTGACGAAGATTCGCTGATCTCGCTCGACATGTCGGAATACTCCGAAAAGCACACCGTTTCGCGTTTGTTCGGTTCGCCTCCAGGATTCGTTGGTTACGAAGAAGGTGGCCAGCTCACTGAAAAGGTACGTCGCAAGCCATTCAGCGTCGTGCTCTTTGATGAAATCGAAAAGGCGCATCCAGATATCTTCAACTCGCTGTTGCAGGTACTCGAAGATGGACGTCTGACTGATGCTCAAGGTCGAGTTGTTGACTTCAAGAACACTGTTGTCATCATGACGACCAACCTTGGAACTCGCGACATCGCCAAGGGCGTCAACCTCGGCTTCTCGGATGCCAGTGACAGCCAGTCTTCATACGAGCGCATGAAGGGCAAGGTCAACGACGAACTCAAGACCCATTTCCGTCCTGAGTTCTTGAACCGCATCGATGACATCGTGGTCTTCCACCAGCTCAGCCAAGACGAGATCGTTGAGATTGTCGACTTGATGATCGACAAGCTTGATTCACGTTTGCGTGACAAGGACATGGCTATCGAGCTCACACCAGCCGCAAAGGCATTGTTGGCAACTCGTGGTTACGATCCAGTTCTTGGTGCCCGTCCACTTCGTCGCACAATCCAGCGTGAGATCGAAGATCCGTTAAGCGAAAAGATGCTTTACGGTGACCTCAAGCCAGGCGAGATTGTCATCGTCGATGTGCAAGGCGAAGGCGCAGATGCTTCGTTCACATTCCGCGGCGAGTTCAAGGGTGAAATCCCTGATGTTCTCGTAGATGAAACGGTAGAAGCCACTGTTGAAACGTCTTCGGATTCACCAGAGGATGCTTCGTAAGTAGTTATAGAAAGTGCCCCGCATCGAGTTGGTGCGGGGCACTTTCTATATCGGGGCTTACTTGCGGCGATCGCCTCGTATATTCGAGTCCACTAGCTCTTCGACCTCGATGATCTCAGTTTCCTTAGGTTCGCGAACCCATAGTGGTGGAATCTTGGCTGCAATTCGTTTGATGAATGGCCACACCAAGAGTGCTCCTCGTCGTAACAAGATGGTTGCGATTGGAAGCACAACGAGTAGGCCAAGAATCCAAGCGGCTACCGCTTGCGGCGAAACACCGGTCTTCACAATTTTGACCTGCACCGGTGTCATCGCTGCGTATCCCGAAGTATCCGAAGTAGTCGTGCCTGTTCCCGCGCCGGTGTCAGTGCCTGTGGTGGTTCCGGTACCTGTTCCCGTCGTGGTTCCAGTTGTCGTACCTGTGCCAGTGCCTGTGGTGGTACCGGTGTCTGTGCCTGTCGTGGTTCCAGTTGTGGTGCCGGTGGTCGTGGTCTTGCCGCCACCTGCTGTAGCACCGCCACTTGTGCCTGCATTGTTTGCACCGCTACCCAAGCTGCCGGACAAGGTCGGGTTTGCGCAATGAGCCTTGTCGATTGGTGGTGGAGCATCGGCACCGGGAATTGCTGCAACAGCATCAAAAACTGCCTT
The DNA here is from genome assembly GCA_023260395.1 of Candidatus Nanopelagicales bacterium. GTDB lineage: Bacteria > Actinomycetota > Actinomycetes > S36-B12 > UBA5976 > UBA5976. Next base: position 28,710 of record JALQVI010000016.1, on the reverse strand, counting down.
GATGAGGTTCTTTGGTAATGGCGAGTAGCCCAAAACACTTGCTCGTTGTTGGCCTTCGCATGCGAAGTACACCATGAACGCGCCGAGCACTTTGCCCTTGTCTGGGTTCAATCCGGTCGTTGGCGTGATCATGTACGAGTAGGACGACATTGGGTATGCCGATGCGTCTTTCGCGTTATACACGCCCTTGAGATTCTGAGTGCGGTCGCTATTCAACGTTGCGTGCTTGAGCGCAGTTGCGACGTTTGCAGGAGTTGGCAACGTGTAATTGCCGCTCTTGTTCTTGAGTGCAGCGACAGGGAACCGGCGCTGAAGTGCATATGCCGTTTCAACGTAAGTCACTGAGCCAACACCAGTTGACGGGTTTGCAACAAAGTTAGCCACACCATCGGAACCTTTTTGGGCTACCGAGTTACCCCAGCCTTGCGGGTAGTTCGAGGTGCCTGCAGTTTTACTTACGCCTTGCGCACCGGCGAATGCATCCCATGAGGATGTTGCTTTGGCAAGGAACGCGGTGAACTGCGCCGACGTACCAGAGCCGTCCGATCGCACAACAGGAACAATGCGACGGGCTGGTAGCGCAACGCCACCTTGATCGGCCGTAATGGCGGGGTCTGACCAGTCGTTAATGACACCGGTGAAAATTTTGCCCAGTGTGTCTGGAGACAAACGCAGGTTTGTGATCTGGCGACCACTTGCATCTTTAAGGTTGTACATCACTGAAGTGCCACCGGCCACGATTGGCAAGTATTGGTAGCTCTTGCCAGCTGCTTTGAGTTGGGCAACTTCGTTATTGGCGAATGGAATTTCACTGACTGCAAAGTCCACTTGGTTCAAAACGTAGAACTGACGGCCTGACGATGAACCGTTACCTTGATAGTTGATGTTCAAGCCAAGCTTGGTGCGAACATCGGCACGCCACTGGTCGACGGCTACCTGACTCCACGTCGAACCAGCGCCGCTGACGGTTGGACCATCAGCGTATGCAGGAGCAGCTGCAAGTAAGCCTGCACCAGTGCTTGCAATAAGTGTTGCCCCAGCGATACGTGCAAACTTCTGAGCGAAGTTGATCATCCGAATCTCCCATTGACGTAATCCTCGGTGCGAGGATCTGATGGACGAGTGAAAATTGTTGATGTAGGGCCAGCTTCAACGATGTGACCTGGCTTGTTCTCCGCTGCAAGGAAGAATGCGCACTGCTGTGACACGCGCTGTGCTTGCTGCATGTTGTGCGTCACGATGACAACTGTTACGCGGTCAGAAATTTCCGCAATGGTGTCTTCGATTCGCAATGTTGATGTTGGATCAAGAGCTGAGCAAGGCTCATCCATGAGCAGCACCTCTGGCTCAACTGCCAATGAGCGAGCGATACATAGACGCTGCTGTTGACCACCTGAAAGTGCGCCACCGGCTGAGTCCAAGCGGTCAGAAACTTCTTTCCACAAACCGGCACGCGTTAAGGCCTTTTCGACGATTGAATCTGGATCATCAGCCTTAAGGCCAGACAACTTCAGACCCGAGAGAACATTCTCGCGAATTGACATTGCTGGGAATGGGTTTGGCTTTTGGAACACCATGCCAATGCGGCGACGGGTTTCGGTAGCGCGCACCTCTGGGTTGTAGATGTCTTCGCCGTCGAGGAGAACCTGACCGCCAAGCTGCGCGCCAGGAATCAACTCGTGCATGCGGTTGAGAGTGCGCAAGAACGTTGACTTGCCACAACCACTGGGACCAATCAATGCCGTCACGGTGCGTGGACGCATCTCGAGCGAAACCCGCTCAAGAACCTTGCGTTCGCCGAACCAGCAGCTCACGTCCTTCGCGGTGAGACCGCCTGCGGGTGCTGGATCAACGAGTTCGTTGATGTCGGTATTCAATGAAGTCATAGACGTAGTCCTTTCGTGCATCATTGATGGTTAACGCTTTTGGCCGGAAGCACGTGCTCCAAGCCAACGAGCTGCGGTGAACAAAATAAGAACGACGATTACCAGAACGAGTGCGCCGGTCCATGCACGTTGTTGTTGCGCTGGGAACGGGTTAGTAATCAGTCGGTAGACGAAGAGTGGAAGTGAGTCTTGAGCGCCCGAGAATGGGTTGCGGTTAAGTGCAGTTGAGCCGAATGCAGTCATGATGAGCGGCGCGGTTTCACCAACAGCACGTGCTACACCAAGTACAACTGCGGTCACGAGGCCGCTAGCTGCGGTTGGAAGAACAACCTGTCGTACAGTCTTCCAACGAGTTGCACCGAGAGCCAGTGATCCTTCACGCAGACCGCCAGGCACCAGGCGCAACACTTCTTCGGAGGTGCGACAAATTGTTGGAAGCATCAAGATGCTCAATGACAGTGAAGCGGCAAAGCCCGAGAAGCCGTGGCCAAAGGCAACGATCCACACGGCGTAGATAAACAAACCGGCAACGATTGAAGGAATGCCACTCATCGCGTCGACGAACATACGGACAGGACGACGGAATTTACCGCGCACTTCGTTGAGGTAAACGGCGGTGAGAACACCAAGGGGAACCGAGATGAAAACAGCGATGGCAACCTGTTCAAGCGTTCCCACGATTGCAGCAGACGCGCCACCCCCAGTGTCCAAAGTTCCGGTTGCGCTGAGGTCTTGAGTGAAGAAGTCTTTGGTCAGACCAGGTAAACCTTTCACAATGACGTACAACAAAATCGTGATGAGTGGCGCGAGCAATAGTAAGGCGGCTGACCAGGTGAAAGCTGTCCAGAGTCGATCCGAAGCAGCCTGTGGCCCTAATTCAATGCGGTTTGCCAAGTAATAGAACGTATAGAACAACAGGGTCCAAGTAACGACGAAACCCGTTGCGCCAGTTGCGGTTGTCAGGGCCGTGTAGAAAATCCAGTTCAAGGCGAGTGCAGAAAATGCGGTGCCAAGTAACAGTGTGAGGTCTTCGACTTTCCACGAACGAAGTGCGCGTGGACGATCGTTGTCGTACGAGACGTTGGTTTCTGAAGTAAACGATGTCATGCGTCAACACCTGCTCCCGAGCGTGATTTGGCAACCACAATGGATGCCAAGAAGTTCACGAACAATGTGAGCACGAAGAGTGTGAGACCCGCTGCCATGAGTGCTGAAAGCGAGAGCTTGTCTGCTTCACCGAACTTCAAAGCAATGAGACTTGCAATTGAGTTCGCGCCAGTTTCAAGTACATGCGGCGTTATCTTTAACGTCGGGCTGATGATGATGGCCACGGCGATTGTTTCACCTAGCGCACGACCAAGTCCCAGCATCGAACCACCAATGATGCCGCCGCGAGCGAATGGCAGCATTACGGTTCGCACCATGCCAGAACGTGTGGAACCCAGCGCGAGTGCTGCTTCCTTTTCACCTGGAGGTGTCTGGCTAAAAATTTCTCGAGTAACCGATGTAATAATCGGCAAAATCATAAGCGAAAGCACGGTACCTGCGATGAATGCTGATCCGGTAAACGATTGTTGTTCAACCTTAAAGAACGGCAAGAATCGCGCATGGTCGCTTAAGAAGCGTGCGATGTTGACTAGGTAAGGCTGCAAGAAGAACAGACCCCACAGGCCATAAATCAAACTTGGAATAGCTGCGAGCAAATCGACCAGCGAACGCAACGTAGTGCGAATCTTGCGCGGTGCATATTCAACTAGGAAGAGTGCAGTAAGAATGCGATGAGTGCAACTACGACTGTCCAATACAAAACAGCGACAATACCGAATTGCGGGGGACTGGCATCAGGACGCCATTCCGTTGACGTAAAGAATGACAAGCCAGTCGTTCGGAAAACATCAGATGAACGAATCAGTAGAAATGTTCCGATGAGGGTCAAAATCGCCAGTGTGCTCAGGCCAGCGGTGACAGCTACGGATTCGTAAATTCGATCCTGTTTGGCTAGCGAACGGCTAACTATCCGAGGCTGATCTATTGGGCTATCGACCGGCGAACCAGGTTCGTCGGATTTCATGATTTCATCAAGCACTTTTTGAGTATTGGGCGCTGACCTAAGCGCTTTACTAACGGGGAATATCCTGAAGGTGTATTCAAAGTGAATTGTTGGTTACTAAGCCCTTTTTGGCTTGACCCAAGGATTAGTCGGCACGCACAGTTAACTCGTGACCAAAATTATGTCGATTTCCAAGAAGGCCAGCGCCATTGGTTCAGCCTTCCTTTTGATTTTTGGAAGCTACCTTATGGTGGGCTCGCCAGCCTCGGCTACGGCCACTCCAGCGGTGACTTTTAATCAAGAAAATCACTTAGATGATGGCCAGAACATCCTTGCAACCTGGTCAAACTTTCCAGCTAATTCGCAGGTCACGATTCGCGAATGTGCCCGCGGCGCAACGGTTGCACGCGATTGCAGTTCACCGTTGGCGTTTGGTGACACTAACTCTAACGGCGAAGGCAATGAAGTTTTTCAAGTAACTCGTACAAACGGAATTGATATCCGAGTACCTGGTGCGCCGTTCCTCAAATGCGATATCGAAAACCTATGCGAGATTCGGGTTGCTGATTCGTCCGATCCATCCTCGTATGTCGTATCAAAAAACATCACCTTTATGAAGGGTGCCGGTGGTTGTCCAAAGGATTTAGCGAATCCAATTTCAGGCAAAGGCACATCGTCTATCGAACGAGCTTTTGTCGCGTGGGGCCCTTCGATTTGTAGCGCGCCATCGTCGCTCGCTGTCGATTATGTTTCACAGAACGACGTATTTGGCATCAACGATTTTCAATGTGGTTTGGTCGACTTTGCAATTGTTGATCTTGGCAACCCTGACACGACCTGCCCAACCAGTGGTGAAAAGCGCAAGATTGCTGGAATGGCTCCGGTTGCCGTTAGTGGCGTGACCTTCGCCTTTAATGCTCGTGATGCGCGCACTGGCGCGCGACTAGATCACTTGAAGTTGTCACCAAACACTTTGGCAAAAATTTTCACCGGTCAACTTGTGAGTTTGGACGTTCCTGAGGTTCGCACTTTGAACCCAGGCGTAAATTTGCCAGACAAGCTCAACGTTGCTGTTCGCGCGGATCAGAGCGCAGCAACTTTGGCAGTTACGACGTACCTCAACGACCTAGCCCATGACACTTACGTGCTCGGTGGAGCCGTCGACCAGTACACCGGCAAGCGCCCGTTTGCTGATGGCCCGCTCGACACAATGCCTTCAATCTTCGCCACGGCAACAACTGGTGAAGCACCACTTCTCACGACCATGATGAATCCAGACCCAAGCCCACTTAGCGATCCAACAGTGGCGTGGATTTCGTATTTGTCTTCACCAGCAGCTGCATTTGGTGCTTTGCCAACCGTAACGTTGGTCAATCCAAATGGATCGACAGTTGATGCAACAAACGACAACTTCATCGCAGCCGTTAACGAAGCGACGAAAAATGCTGATGGAACCTACTCCATCAATACAACTCCAACCAACGACAACGCCTACCCATTGACGACTGTTTCGTCGGTTGTAGTTCCGGAACTCAGCACCACAGATAATCGTTTGAGCACAGTAAGTGATTTCTTGAAATGGGCAACGACCGAAGGCCAGGATGATTCCACGTTGCCGCTCGGTTATGCAAAGCTTCCAGGTTCGTTGGTACGCCAGACGCTTTCAGTTGTAGATAACATCGGCGTCGCACCAAAGGCAACACCCACGCCAACTCCAACACCAACTCCGAGTGCCACTCCAACACCGAGCCTGTCGCCATTGGCTCCGCTACCCACGCTGCCGACATTAACCACGGATTTGGGCACACTTCCAGTTGCCGAACCGGTTGCTGCAACAAATGGCGCTGGCGCGCAAGTGATAGTTGTTCACCGTGCATCTGCATTCGCAAAGACGAATAGCGATGGCGCTCCAACGACACGATTGATTGGATTGTTACTTGTAGCAATGGGTGCTTACTCAATCACCGCGCTCATCCGGAGCCGTGCGTGAGCATCGTAGAAGTTTCTGCACAGACCCGCGATTGGATTTCACCACCACCTATGAACAGCAATTTTGTCGAACCGAAGTCCATGCTGGAAACGACAATTGCTTACGTGCGAGACATCATTCCAAAAATCGGCCTGATGTTGCTTGCGTCATTTGTATTGCTCCCATTTCTGTTTGGTTACCTCACGCAAAATCGTGATCAAGCTGCGCTTATCAACAACTTTTCGGCAGTGACTGGGCTTGCGGCAGCTGCCGCTTCAACCCAGGACCTCAGTCCGCTTCCTTCAGAACCCTTTGCGCCAGGAACTGCATCGGGTTACATGAGCATTCCGGCTATTGGGCTGCAACAGGTAATCGTTGAAGGCACTGGTGCTGATCAAACACGCAAGGGTCCGGGCCACATGGCTGGAACCAGTGGTTTTGGACAGGCCGGCAACGCAGTAGTGATTGGTCGACGTTTGGCCTACGGCGGTCCATTCTTGCGACTTAACCAGCTCAAAGCTGGCGACAAGATTGAAATCTCAACTATTCAAGGCACAAGCACTTATGTTGTGGATCCGAAATTACCTGCGATTGAATCAGGTGCACTAAGTGCCAGCACAGATAATCGCCTGACGCTCGTGACATCGACGCCTCCAATCGCTGCCGTTGGTTTAACAACTGTCACCGCGTCATTGGTTGGAAAGCCATTTATCGATTTCCCGCAGGCTCCGAGTTGGACTGCTGTTCACCCGCTGGGTAACACAGGCCACCCACTTCCAGTGTTGGCACTGATGGTGTTGTCATTGATTCTTGTTTTCGAATCGCTTCGTTTTGTTGCTCGCACGTTCACTAAGTCTGTGACGTGGATGATTGGCCTTCCAATTGTGCTTGCCACCGGTATCGCGCTTTCGCATGTTTTAGACATGCTTTTGCCACCATCGCTCTAATAAAAATCGCGTCGCAAAAAGTTAACCTTAAATTTGCGCCAATGAAGCATTGATGACTCTTAACGTTTCATTTCACGAGTGACTCTAAGAACGTGACCGGAAGAAATCCGTTCACCGTTAATCGAGGAGTCTTACATGACTGTAAGTTTTTCTGCATTAGGCCGAGTTGGTGCTGCAGCTGTTACAGCTGTTCTAGCAATTTCACTTTCGGCACCAGCTAATGCAATTCCAGTAGGAGCACCTGCTGGTTCACAGGATTTCGTCAGCAGCGGATCCGCTGACGTTATCTATGGCTCGGGTTCCGACACCACATACACAATGCAGCAACAGCTCAGCGACCTTTTCAATCGCGCGCCTGGTTGTGCACTACAGAACACTTCAGCAACCACAGCAGATCCTCAGGATTACAGCGGTAACTGCAACGCTTACGTCAACACTCTCAAGGCTCCAGGTTTTGCAAACTATGACCGTGACTTGGCAGTAGAGCGCTACTTCCTTGGTTCCGGTGGTGGCCGTAACAACGTTGTCGGTTGGAACCAGGGAACAACTGGCTACGCACAAGCTGATTACTTCCGTTCATCCAGCATTGCTGACTTGAAGGATGCCCGTTACATCGCATTCGCTAAGGATGCTTTGGCACCGTTCACCTTCGACACCGTCAAGGTTGGCGGAAACGTTGTCGATACTCCTGCAAAGAACATTGCAGCGTTGACGACTACTCAGGTTTCCGGAATCTTCCAGGGCACCATCAAGTGCTGGGCATCAATTGACAAGACTGTTTCATCGATTTACAACACGTCTGCATGGGCTCCATTCGCTGGTGGCTCAAACACCGGTGCTTTGGATGAAGCTGCTTGGCAGACTGCAGCAACCGCTGCAGGCTCAAACTACAAGACGTCAGATGCCTACAAGGCTTGTGTTCCAATTGCTGTTTACACCGTTCCGACAACTTCGGGTACACGTACTGCTTGGGATTCACTTGCAGCTGGTGGTACAGGTAAGGGTGCAGCATTCCTTTCGCTGAACGACCCATTCACCGGTACAGCTTTCACAACCGCTGAGAACAGCGCTCGTCTGATTTCAGAGAACAACGCTTCACCAATCGCAGGTCGCGAAACCGCAACCGATGCAAGCGCACTTCCAGCATCGGGCGTTGCCGCGAACAACACCGACTTGATCAAGAACGCAATCTACTTCTACTCAGTAGGTCGATACAGCGCATCAGTTGGTGGCGCAGATGGTTCAGGTAACCCACGTTTGTCAGGTAACTCAACAAACCTCACCGGTTACACCGACCGCTTGTTCAACATCACAAAGTCAGACCAGAGCACACCTTTGGCAACTGCCGCAAACATCGCTGACGGCTCTTACGCATACGCACGCAGCTTGTACGTTGGTTACCAGTACCCAAGCCAGGCAACACGTAACTACTTGGATCCGGTCTATGGATTCTTGTGTTCAACTTCAACCTCAGCGTTGAAGGATCCAATCAACAGCCTCAATGTTCGTGGCGAAATCGATGCCGCTATTGCAGCTGCTGGCTTCATCACGATTCCAACTGGTGAACCAGGTGGCGGTCGTAACGTCACGTACCGTACAACGACAGGCACTGCTTCTTCTGGTTCAACGTCGCTAACTGTTGCTGATGCAACTGACGTAAATGTTGGCCAGGGCGTATTTGGAACTGGTATCCCAACAGGCGCAACTGTTACTGCAGTCTCAGGCACAACCGTGACTCTTTCAGCAGCAACGTCAGCAGCTCTCACTGCCGGCGCAGTGAACTTCAAAGCTGTTTCACACTGCCGTCAGGATTCACGTTCAACGAACGGAAACAACAACGACACCGCAGTTCCAACCGCTGGTGAAGACACTTCAGTGGAGCCAGCAATCTCGACTGCTGCCGCAACTGCAAAGCGTCCGATTCAGAAGATCGCATTCTCGAAGTTGGTTTCCGGTGTAGTTGCTGGTAGCTCAATCGGTTTGCAAGATGCAAATGGTGCGAACATCCCAGCGGATGTGAAGTGCTACAACGCTCGTCTTGCTCTGATTGACTGCTTGCCAGCAACCAGCGCAACGAACTACAACTTGTCGCCACTTCAGTTCGTCAAGAAGGTAACTTTGCAGCCGACGTCTGACCTAGCTGCCGGCTCGACCTACAAGGTTTACGCCAAGGGCATCGTTGGTCAGGCAATCGCTATCCAGGATCGCCACGGTCTAACCGACTGGCCAATCGTTGATGGTCAGGCACTTACCGACTACACCAGCAGCGAATACTCAATCGCTAAGGACGCCCTTACCGTTACATCAGCAAAGGCTGCGAACTTCGTAGTTGCAACTGGTGTTGGTACCGGTGTTAAGGCAAAGACAGTATCGCTTCTTTCGCTCATCACAGTTATGAACGGCACAACCGTACTTCCAACTGCGACTCCAGCGAACGTTGCTGAACTAGGTGCTCGTACCTGGACAATCACCGGTACTGCAGGTTTCACCCGCACCGGTGACTCCATCAAGATCACCAAGGCTGGAACCATCATCGTGAAGGTTGCAATCGCAGCCACCAGCAAGTACGCAGAAGTTCCTGTGAATACTGTTGGATTCACGTTCAAGGCTAGCTAGTTCGAAAATCATCAAAGATGGTGTGTGCGCAGGTCACTGCGTACACACCATCTTTCTTTGTTCGTTCATTTTTGGAAGTATCCTAAAGAGGTGTTTAGCGCCTCTGTGTCTCTGATTTGGCTTTTAGCCGGCTGGGGAACTCTAATCGTCAAGTTGCTTGCCTTGCTCGATGTTCTGGGTCGCCAACCGGAGGCCTTTCCGTATCTAGACCGATTAACAAAGCCAGCGTGGATTGCTATTACCGCAATAAGTTGCGTGAGCCATTTCATTTTTGGTGCGTTCGGAGTCTTTGGACTTGTTGGTTTGGTTGCGTGCTCGGTCTATCTCGTAGACATCCGTCCAAAAATTATCGAACTCAATAAAAACGGTCGTTGATGTCACGCCCAATCGGAGATATCACTCGCGGAACCACGAATCCAAATCGGTTGCGCCGAGTTGATCGTTGGATGCTCCATGCGGTGTGTGGAACTATTCGTGCCTGCGATGATCCAGTTGTTGTCGATTTAGGTTATGGCGCATCGCCAGTCACGACTCTTGAAATGTATCAGCGATTCGAAAAACATGTTCGCTCGGACATCGAAGTTGTGGGAATCGAAATTGATCCAGCTCGAGTGTCCGAAGCGCAATCAGTTGCACAACCAGGTTTAACTTTTGTCTATGGCGGATTTGAAGTCCCGTTGCCAGATGGCCGTACTCCCATTGCGATTCGTGCGTTCAATGTTTTGCGCCAATACGAAGAATCTCAGGTCCGTGATTCTTGGCAAAAAATGGCTTCTCGTTTAGCGCCAAATGGATTTCTCATTGAAGGAACGTGTGATGAAATCGGTCGCCGTTCAACGTGGGTTAGTGTGCGCTCGGGTCACAGTGTTCCTGAAACTTTCACCATGTCAGTTCATGTGGGCTCACTTGAATTGCCCTCTGACATTGCACCGCGGTTACCTAAAGCGTTGATTCACCGCAATGTCCCCGGCGAAAGAATCTATGACTTTTTGCAAGCGTTTGATCGAGCATGGAATAGTCATTCCGCGCTGATTCCATTTGGTGCGCGTCAACGCTGGGTTGCCACAATCGAAACACTTGTTGCTCAGGGCATCCCAGTGGCTGACTCAAAAACCCGCTGGAGACTAGGTGAAATTACGGTCCCGTGGGACGTTGTTGCGCCTACTTCTTACCTTGATTAGCCACAGCAGCAGCGGCAGTAGCTGCGGCTTCTGGATCTAAGTACGTTCCACCGGCAATGGTTGGCTTGAATTCTGCGTCCAATTCGTAAACAAGTGGAATGCCCGTTGGGATGTTTAACCCAGCGATATCGGCATCGCTTATTCCATCAAGGTGCTTAACCAAAGCACGCAATGAGTTGCCATGAGCTGCGACCATGACGGTCTTGCCACTTGCGAGGTCAGGAACAATGTTTGATTCCCAGTAGGGGAGCATGCGCTTTACAACATCAGCAAGACACTCAGTTGCTGGCAGATCGCTACCTAAATCTGCATAGCGCGGATCGGTGGTCTGTGCGTATTCATTGTCGGCTTCGATTGCCGGTGGTGGTGTGTCGTAAGAACGACGCCACAACATGAATTGCTCTTCGCCGTATTCAGCAAGAGTCTGTGCCTTGTCTTTGCCCTGCAACGCGCCGTAGTGACGTTCGTTGAGGCGCCAAGAGCGCGTGACGGGAATCCAATGACGATCGGCAACATCAAGAGCGATGTTTGCTGTCTTGATGGCACGGCGTAACAGTGAAGTGTGCAGGACGTCTGGCAAGACATTGTGCTCTTTGAGCAGCTCGCCTGCGCGATTAGCTTCGCCTAAACCTTTGGCGTTGAGGTCTACATCAACCCATCCAGTAAAGAGGTTCTTTTCGTTCCACTGACTTTCGCCGTGACGCACCAAAATCAAAGTTGTCATGGCTTAATTCTGCCCTAGTCAGTTTCAAATAGGTGACTAAAGGCCGCCAAGTTGTCGGCAGGCAAGCCGCGGCTATTTCGCCAGGCCCATTCGCGTTCTATCGCGTTGCGAAATCCAAGTTCCAAAAGAGTATTGAACGAAAAATCAGCATTCGTCACAATGACGCCAAGTAATTGGTCGATTAACGCACTATCGACTTGTCCCAATGGAACAGATGCACTCAAGTAGATATCGCCAAAGCGGTCAAGGCCGTAGCGAGCCAGAACCATTGTTGTGTTTTGCTCGAGTAACCAACGATAAACCGCTTCATGATTTTCATCTGGGTTTCGGGCAACGAATGATTCCGCACGAAAATAATGCTGACCTTGGACAAATACGATGCTCAAGCTCTTGCGTTGGATACCCGTAAACGCGGCAAGCACAGTGTTGTTATCGACAAGCGCATGATCGATGTCGTTGGCAATGCAAAAACTCACTAACGTTTCGATTGCGGTCATACTGATGCGCCTCGAGTTGCGGCGCTATCCACGGCCTCTTGGTACACCTGGAAAAGTTTGTCGGCAGTGGCATTCCAGCCGAATTGTGAGGCATGTGCCACTGCGCCATTACTGAGTGATGACATCAAATCGGAATTATTGATGGTGTCATTGATGACGTTTGCCCAATGTCGCGGGTCATGACCATTAACCAGTACGCCACTCTTGCCGTCAGCAACTGCAGTTGGCAGTCCACCAACATTGGCTGCAATGACTGGCGTGCCACACGCTTGCGCCTCGAGTGCCACGAGTCCGAATGATTCACTAAATGAAGGCACGACGTTGAGATCGGCAGCGCGGAACCATTGCACTAATCGACTGCGATCGGAAGGTGGTTCAAAACGAACACAATCACTGATGCCAAGTTCGTGAGCCAAGTCGATGAGTGCTGTTGGGCGTTCTAAGCCAGATCCTGATGGTCCGCCGCAAATGGCAACAACAAGTTTGCTGCGCAACGATGGGTTGTTGCGAACCAGTTCAGCAGCGGCAGTAATTAAAACATCGGGAGCCTTCAGTGGCTGAATTCGGCCAACGAACAATAAGACAATCGCGTCTTTAGCCACGCCAAGTGCCGCGCGAGCATCGTTCTTGCTACCGGGCGTGAATTGTTCAAGGTCAACACCAGGATTGACCACTCGCACACGATCAGAATCAGCGCCATACAAGTCGATAAGTTCTTGCGCCTCAGCCGCCGTATTGGCAACGAGTCGATCCGCGGCATTGACTACTTGCTCTTCACCAATTTCACGGATGGCTGGTTCTGGCGTATCGCCCGCTGCGAGTTGAAGATTCTTCACGCGAGCCATGGTGTGCATTGTGTGAACTAACGGAACATTCCATCGCTCTTGCGCAATCCAGCCAACTTGTCCCGAGAGCCAATAGTGACTGTGAATGAGATCGTAAAAGCCTTCGGGTTGCTGGGCTTCGGCACGAAGTACGCCGGCAGTCACAGCACATAATTGAGCCGGCAAATCCTCTTTGCGCAACCCTTCGAATGGGCCTGCAGAAATATGGCGAACCGTCACTCCATCGGCGAGCAACTGGTCGCCGAGATTTTGCGCAGAAGTCGCTCGAGTGAAAATCTCAACGTGCGTTCCACGCGCAGCGATACGCTTTGCGGTTTCGGCGATGTAAACATTCATGCCACCAGAGTCGCCAATACCTGGTTGATCCAGTGGCGATGTGTGCACCGAAAGAATGGCGATGCGTTCGAGTGGGCGTTGTGTTGTCATGATGCTCTGACAACTAACTTAGTCAAAGTTGTTTCAGGCTGCTGGAGAGCCTTGAATTACTTGGTGTACGGCTCGCCCGTGACGATGTGAATGACGCGACGAGCAACAGTTACCGCGTGGTCGCCAAAGCGTTCGTAGAAACGAGAAAGCAAGGTGACGTCAATTGCGGCTTCGACACCGTGCGACCAGTCGTCAGACAAAACAGCAGTGAAAAGTTCGCGGTGTAGACGATCAAGCGTGTCGTCGTAGTTCTTGATTTCATCCGCAAGGCTGGTGTCCTGGGACTCAACGACGCGTCCAATTGCAGCCACAATCTTTTTGGCAGCTTCGCCCATTTCTCGGAAAGTGGCCGCTAGTTCGGCAGGAATTGAGGGGTTCGGGTAACGAAGGCGAACTTGCTTGGCAATGTGAACCGCCAAATCACCCATACGTTCCAGCGATGCAGCCATCTTGATACCGCCCATAACGAGGCGAAGGTCAGTAGCGACCGGAGCCTGAAGCGCGGCGATCTTGAAGCACAGTTCCTCGACTGTCACGTTGAGTTCGTTGATCGCGGCGTCGCCTTCGATGACGCTCTGGGCTAGTTCGAGATTGTCCTCAAGCAGAGCCTGTGTTGCCTCAGTAATTGCGATACCAACCAATTGCGTCATAACGACGAGATCTTGGTTAATTGAGTCAAGTTGATTTGAGTAATCCTCGCGCATAAGCACAACTCTACTGCAGGAGTTTGCCGTGTTTTTGGCTATGAAACCTAAACATTTACCTTCTAGCAACCTAATTCTTTTCGTCAAGCAGGTGAACAATAGGTGAAGTTGGCGTTCACGGTAGGTTGCCAACTTCGAATTCAATCTATTCTTAGAGCGTGTCCACTTGGTTATGGCTTGCGCTGGTGATTATTGCGCTTACGGTCGGTCTGATCGCTGGACGTTCAGCGCGACCGATGGAAGAAGAGCCATCCAAGTACCCAGCAGATCAAATTGCTGCCTTGAGCCAAATCTTGGATGTATTGCCCGATGCAGCGGCTTTGGTTGATGCCTCGGACCGAGTATTGGCGAACAGCAGCAATTGCGCGGCAATGGGATTGATTGCAGCGGATCGTTTGGCGCCGGTTGAACTTCGAGCTTTGAACCGCGAAGCGCATCGAACTGGCGAAACCGTTTCCCGTGATGCAACGATTTGTCGCAATGGAGACAGCATGGGCGATTGGGAAGCCCGCCTTCAGGTATCGCCACTCGAGAGTGGCTACAGCCTTGTGCTGGCTCAGGATCTCAGCGAAGAACGTCGTCTTAATGACGTGCGCCGAGACTTCGTTGCAAATGTTTCACATGAACTTAAGACTCCTGTTGGAGCTTTGTCGCTCTTGGCTGAAGCGGTTCAGGCCGCAGATCAAGATATTGCGCAGGCGCGACACTTCGCTTCACGCATGCAATTGGAAGCGCGTCGATTGACTGACCTCATTGCTGATCTCGTCGAATTGTCGCGTGTGCAAGGCGATGCACCATTGCGCAACTCCAAACCAGTTCAAGTTCAGGACATCATCAACGAAGCCGTTGACTCGATGAAGATTTCTGCCGAAAAGCGTGGCATTCAAGTCAACGTTGCAAGTGATGCAAACATCGGATCGATCTTTGGTGATGAGGCGCAACTAGTAACTGCGCTGCGCAATCTTGTTTCGAATGCGATCAACTACTCACCAGAGGGCACCAAAGTTGGTGTGGGTGCCCGTCGTGCTGGCGAGCAAATTGAAATCACAGTTACTGATCAGGGCCCTGGTATTCCAGAACAGGATCAAGCTCGAATCTTTGAACGTTTTTATCGCGTAGACCCGGCTCGTAGTCGTGAAACTGGTGGTACTGGTTTAGGTCTTGCGATTGTTAAACACGTCTGTGCAAATCATGGGGGAGATTGCACGTTGTGGTCACGCGAAGGTGAAGGTTCAACGTTCACTTTGCATTTCCCGATTTACCTCAATTCTCAAAACACAGAAAATGGTGGCGAATGACCCGCGTACTCGTGATCGAAGATGAAGAATCTTTCCGCGATGCCCTCTCATTTATGTTGACGCGTGAAGGCTATGACGTTGTCATTGCGGCTGATGGCGCGCAAGGTCTCAAGCAGTTTGACGACAAACAACCAGACCTCGTACTGCTTGACTTAATGCTCCCGGAGATTGCTGGCACAGAAGTCTGTCGTCAAATTCGCTCAAAGTCGAATACTCCAATCATCATGTTGACGGCCAAAGACACTGAGGTCGACAAGGTTGTGGGACTCGAACTAGGCGCTGATGACTATGTCACCAAGCCGTTTTCAACCCGCGAACTTTTGGCTCGTATTCGCGCGGTACTTCGTCGCGGATCTGATGTCGATGAATTCGAAGTCGTTGGCTCGCTCGAAGGTGGTCCAATTCGCATGGATGTCGAACGTCACGCGGTCACCGTAAATGGACAACCGATTTCAATGCCACTGAAAGAATTCGAATTGCTCGAACTCCTGATGCGCAATGCCGGACGCGTGCTCACGCGTGGTCAATTAATGGATCGCATTTGGGGTTCGAATTATGTTGGCGATGGCAAGACACTCGATGTTCACGTCAAGCGCATTCGTTCCAAGATTGAACCTGATCCTGCCAACCCGGTTTATCTCACGACGGTTCGTGGACTTGGCTATCGTTTCGAAGCCTAAAAAGTTTTTAGAGAAAAAGAATCCCGCCGGAAAGTTCCAGCGGGATTCTTTTCATTAAGTCTTATGGAGTTGTGCTTGGCGCAGGCGCAGGAAATACGGTTTCTGCGTAGTTGCCATCATTTGGTACAACCATGAGTGATGCAGGAATGCTCTTGCCATCAGCAAACATGAGCTGGACGTTTTGGTAGGTGCCAGGAGTTAGCTGACCGTTCAATGCAACTGTGGTCTCGGCAGCAGTGTTGAGCTGAGTCGATGACTTCGCTGGCAACGCAACGTTGATTGTTCCAACGGCAACGACTGTGCGAGCCGCAGCAACACCAACAAGAGCATTGTCAGTGTCTGCGGTATTGATGATCGTGCCGATGATGACGCCGGAAGTTGGGTTCTTCGTGTCGGCAACGATTGTCATGCCGCGAATCTGTAGTGCATCCACATTGGCAACTAATCCGTTGCCCGAAGCCTTTTGCTGGCTAGTGCCGGCATTAAAGCCAATGCCACAACCACTTAGCGCAAGCGCACTTGCCAATGCCATAGCTACGAGAACTGCGGGCTTCTTGGACATCTAAACCAAACTCCTTGAGTGCATACCAACGACAACAAACTCTACTTGGCTTTATTGAACGCTTCGACGCGCAGGGAGTGTGAAATCCGCCCCATCGCCCAAGCCAGGCCAGTCCGGAAAACCCATTGAATTGGGGGTTTTCGTGGCATTTGAGCAACGTAATGCGTGGTAGAATTGGGTTTCATTAACAATTGCAAGGACAACTTAAATGGCCTACAAAGTCGGGGAAACCGTCGTTTACCCTCACCATGGTGCTGCTGACATCATCGAAAAGACACACATTGTCGTCAAGGGTGAGAAGAAGGAATACCTAGTTCTTAAGGTTCATCAGTCCGATCTCACCGTCAAAGTTCCGTCAGAGAACGTCGAGCTTGTTGGTGTTCGCGATGTTACGAGCCAAGAAGGTCTTGAAAAGGTCTTTGGCGTTCTACGTATGCCGTATGTCGAAGATCCAGCCAACTGGTCACGTCGCTTCAAGGCCAATACTGAAAAGCTTTCGTCTGGCGATGTCATCAAGGTTGCCGAAGTTGTGCGCGACCTATGGCGCCGTTCCCAAAAGAAGCCACTTTCGACTGGCGAAAAGAGCATGCTTCACCGCGCTCGCGTCCAGCTCATTAGCGAAATCGCTCTTGCCGAACGCACCAACGAAGAACGCGCAGAGGAAATCCTCGACGAGGTATTGGCTTCCTAATGACGAACGCCGCTCTTGGTCGAGTGGCGGCCATCATTCCTGCCGCAGGTTCGGGCACTCGATTGGGTGCACAGATTCCAAAAGCTTTCGTAGATCTCAATGGTCTTTCACTGTTAAGTCGTTCTGCACTTGCTATGAGTGCGCTTGCCGACGTCGTTGTCGTGAGTGTCTCGGAAGAATTCTTGGACGAAGCGCGCAGGCATCTTTCTGAAATTGATACTGAGTTGCACATCGTCATTGGTGGCGCGGATCGTCAGTCATCGGTTGCTAATGGATTAGCCGTGGTGCCGAAAGATGTTGACGTTGTTGTGGTTCACGATGCAGCGCGACCTCTGGTACCTGCATCAGTAACGCGTTCAGTAATTTCCGCAGTTCGTTCCGGCGCGCAGGCTGTCATTCCAGTGCTTCCCGTCGCAGATACGTTAAAGCGAGTGGACCTTCGAGGTTCGGTAACCGAAACCGTCGATCGCACGACGTTACGTCGCGTACAAACACCACAAGGATTTACTCGCGTGATTCTTGACCAGGCCTATGCCGACCCCACACATTCGGCCACGGACGACGCCGGTCTAGTCGAAGCCATGGGTGTCACAATCGAGACGGTTGCCGGCGATGAGTTAGCGCTCAAAATTACTACCGAACATGACTTAACAATTGCCCGATTGCTCGAGAGGAATGCCTAATGAGTTCTTTGCGAATTGGAACAGGTGTTGACGTTCATCCACTCGAAGTTGGGCGCGACATGCATTTGGCTGGGTTGATGTGGTCTGACGAACCTGCAGGATGTGCAGGTCATTCCGATGGTGATGTTGCGGCGCATGCAATGTGCGATGCATTGCTATCGGCTGCAGGCCTTGGTGATCTCGGTGCAGTATTCGGAACAGACCGACCTGAATTTGCCGGCGCCAGTGGTGTGAGTTTGTTGCAGGAAGTAACGCGCATGTTGACCGAAGCCGGTTGGGCAATCGTGAATGTGTCCGTTCAAGTCATTGCGAACTCGCCAAAGATTGGCAAGCGCCGCGTTGAAGCCGAGGCCGCGTTATCGGGCGCAATCGGTGGCGCACCTGTTTCGGTGTCAGGAACAACAACTGATGGTCTTGGCTTAACCGGACGTGGCGAAGGCGTGGCTGCAATTGCTAACGCACTCATTGATGCGCGTTAATCGATAGCGCGGTTTAGTAAAGCTGTTCGCCGTTTTCAATACGCGACATTAAAGCAACACGTTCAGCATGACGGCCACCTTCGAATGGTGACTTCAAGAAGACCTCAAGTGCAGCGATAGCAACATCTGGCTCAGTGATGCGTTCTCCGAAACATGCGATGTTTGCGTTGTTATGGCTGCGGGTCATCTCCGCGTCTTGGCTGGTGCGAATAATCGCTGCCCGAATGCCTGGAACTTTATTGGCAGACATGCAGATTCCTTGGCCAGAGCCACACACCAAAACACCAAACTCAGCGGTACCACTTGCAACGCGATCGGCAACTGCTTCGCCATACACGGGGTAGTCGGCGCGTTCGTCGCTGTAAGTTCCACAGTCCGTCACGTCATGTCCAGCTTGCACAAGCCATGCGCGCAAGGTCTCTTTTAGGTGAAAGCCTGCGTGGTCCGAGCCGATAGCAATCTTCATGTGGAGCTCACTTTCGCGTTCAAATGGTGACTACAAACTACCCTGTCGAACCCTTGAAACATAAAGATTTCGGCATAGTTTCAGATTTTGCGATTTACCGACAACAGCGCTCGCCAAGTAGTCTTGACCCGTGCGCTTATATGACAGTGCCGCAAAAGCGGTCCGTGACTTCACACCATTGGAACCTGGCAAGGTTTCGATGTACGTGTGTGGCGCCACCGTGCAATCTTCGCCTCACGTGGGGCACATTCGCTCAGGCGTGGCCTTCGATGTATTGCTGCGTTGGTTCAAGGTTTTGGGCTATGACGTGACTTTGGTGCGAAACGTAACGGACATCGACGACAAAATTCTTGCCAAGGAACAAATCGAAAATCGACCATGGTGGGCAGTTGCGGCTCATTACGAGCGCGAATTCCAAGAGGCCTATCGCATCCTTGGTTGTGCTGCGCCGACTGTTGAACCGCGAGCTACCGGTCACATCACTCAAATGATTACTTTGATGGAAACGTTGATTGAACGTGGCCATGCATATGTTGCCGGTAGCGATGTGTATTTCGATGTGCGATCGTTCGCCGAATACGGCCAACTGTCTGGTCAGAAAATTGATGACTTGTTGCCTGCCGCCGACTCGGCTGCGGACAGCCGTAAGAAAGATCCACGCGACTTTGCGTTGTGGAAGTCAGTTAAGCCAGGCGAACCATCATGGCCAACGCCTTGGGGCGATGGCCGACCTGGATGGCATTTGGAATGTTCGGCGATGGCCGAGGCATACCTTGGAAAAGCATTTGACATTCATGGTGGCGGACTTGACTTAGTCTTCCCGCATCATGAAAACGAAGTAGCACAGTCCAAAGCATCGGGCGCAGACTTCGCAAACTTCTGGTTACATAATGCCTGGGTGACCATGTCCGGTGAAAAGATGAGTAAGTCACTCGGTAACTCACTTGTTGTTACCGAAGTTGTGAAGCGCGTTCGCCCAATTGAACTTCGTTGGTACCTTGCCGGAGCGCATTACCGCAGCAACTTGGAATTTGGCGATGCCGCATTGCAGGAATCCGCAGTTGCATTCCAGCGCATCGAAAACTTTGTACGCCGTGCGACTGACATCGTTGGCGATGTTTCTGGTGGAAACTTGCCACCGGCATTTGTTTCCGCAATGAATGACGACCTCAACATTCCGGCCGCACTTGCTGTGCTTCACGAGTCGGTTACCGCTGGAAATACTTTGCTCGCTAAAAGTGCGACAAAGAATGACATCGCAGCATCGCTGGCCGATGTCCGCGCGATGCTTGATGTCATTGGCGTTGACCCACTTGCAGACATGTGGGCGAGCAGTAATGCT
Organism: Candidatus Nanopelagicales bacterium; assembly: GCA_023260395.1. Taxonomy (GTDB): domain Bacteria; phylum Actinomycetota; class Actinomycetes; order S36-B12; family UBA5976; genus UBA5976. The sequence continues at coordinate 8,664 of JALQVI010000016.1, read as the reverse complement.
GGAGCCTCCGAAGAATTAACTTCGGTTGTCGAGCATTTTGTTCAAGAGCGCATTGCTACGCGCCAGGCTGCAAAGGCAGAAAAAGATTTTGGTACCGCAGATGCAATTCGCGATGAATTGCGCAACCTAGGTATCTCACTCGAAGATGGCGCCGAAGGCGTGCGCTGGACGTTGGAGAAGTAATGGCTGGCAATTCAAAGCGCAAAGGCGCTGTGCGCAAATCAGGCAAGGGTGCCCTTGTCGGTTCTGGCGGTCGTGGCAAACAACGTCTCGAAGGCAAAGGTCCAACGCCTAAAGCAACGGATCGTGGATATCACCCAGCCGCAAAGCGAGCCAAGCTAGCCGAACGCGCCAAAGCAAGGCGCGCTGCAGGCGCTCCCCGTAGCCGTCCAAAAGATCGTGACGGCATCGAATGGGTAGCAGGTCGTAACTCAGTACTCGAAGCATTACGTGCTGACATTCCGGCAAACGCGGTTTACATTCAGCAATACATTGACGCCGATGATCGCCTCAAGGAAATCATTGACATCGCTAATGAGCGCGGTGTGGTTTTGCTGGAGTCACCACGTGGCGAACTCGACCGTATGACTGATGGCGCAGTTCACCAAGGTGTTGCTGCGCGCATTCCGCCGTACTCGTACACAGATCCAGTTGATCTGATGGAAGATGCATTTGATTTCAGCGAAGCACCATTTGTTGTTGCTCTCGATGGTGTGACTGACCCACGCAACCTTGGCGCCGTCATCCGTTCCTCGGCAGCATTTGGCGTTGACGGTGTCATCGTTCCGGAACGTCGCGCTGCTGGCATGACCGCTTCGGCATGGAAGACTTCAGCCGGAGCTGCTGCGCGTATCCCAGTTGCTCGTGCCACAAACCTCACTCGCACACTTGATGCATACAAAAAGGCTGGCTTTACAGTTGTAGGTCTTGATGCTGATGGCGATGTTGACCTACACGATTTTGATCCAGAGGTGGCTAATGGACCTTTGGCGCTCGTGGTCGGCGGCGAAGCAACAGGCATGTCACGACTAGTGCGGGAATCATGCGACTTCGTTATTTCAATTTCGATGTATGACGACACTGAATCACTCAACGCTGGCGTCGCTGCAGGTATCGCACTGTATGAGATTGCCAAGCTGCGCGGCTAAGAAATCTCTAGCAATTTAGTTGTTGCTGTCGAACTCTGCTGTTGTATCGGGAAACACTAAACGCATTTCTTGAGTGTGCTCGATGTCTTGGTCTTGAGATGTGCCAATAATCGCGCGTTCTTCTGGCTTTCGCGCCAACACGTTCTTGACGTAATCTTCGGCAGCCTTCTTTCGACCCACATCACGCCCAGCACGTTCTGACATGAACCAGCGGTGCTGCAAGATTTCGTGATAAATCTCAGCAGGTTCGAGCTTTCCGCGCATTTCACGCGGGACGAGGGCAAGAACGGGTTCGAACTTCTCCGATACCCAGCGATGAGCAACAAGTTCTTCGTCCTCTAGTGGAATCTTCAAATGGACGCGGAATTGATCAAGGTCGTTGAGCAAACTACGCGCCTGGTTTTCTTCGACATCCAGTCCCGTGAGACGAATAAGGCGACGTGCATGATGTCCAGCATCTACTACCTTTGGTGTCATCACAATGCGAATGCCGTCATCAGCTGGATGCAGGGGAGTGGTCGTCAGCATTTCGGCAACATCAAAGCCCATGTCGTTGAGTGAACGCATTCGTTCATCAAGTTTGAATCGTTCGTCTGGCCGCATGACTAAAGGCTTGGTGATGGCATCCCACAGTCGCTCGTAACGATGGCGAATCTTTTCACCGGTAGAAATTGGTTCGATAGTTTCGTGTAACAATCCGGCGGACTCTAGATCCATCAGTTCGCCAGTCGCATTCGTTACGGCCAAATCAACGTCATAGTTTCGCTGTCCCTCGCTAAGTTGCGCCTGGAAGTCACCCGTTTCCGCATCGACAAGGTAGGCCGCAAACGCACCGGCATCACGTCGAAACAAAGTATTTGATAAAGAGCAGTCGCCCCAATAGAAACCGACGAGATGAAGTCGAACAAGCAGAAGTGCGAGTGCATCCAAGAGTCGTTCAGTCGTGTCAGGTCGCAAGGTTGATGAGAACAATGCGCGAAACGGCAGTGAGAACTGTAGGTGTTGCGTCACCAGCGCGGCCGGCAGTTCATCGCCATCTGGTGTTGTTCGACCCGAAATAATTCCAACGGGTTCAACGCACGGTACACCGCGGCGAATGAGTCGATTGAGTAGTTCGTATTCCTGCTGGGCTACGTGCTGTTCGGTTTCTTTGATGGCATAGACAACTGAATTCAGTCGGACGAATCGAACAATGTGGCGACTGATGCCTTTAGGTAGAGCAACTGTTGCATCGTCTGGCCATTCTTCTAACGGCTGTTCCCATGGCAGAAACAATAAGTCAGGTTCAATGGGCGCAGCGACAACTTGAAATGCCATTACTCATCCCTAGTAAGTAGTGATGGGGCTCAAGCGCAATGCCCAAGCCCCATCGACATGATTCTTAATTAGTTACCGAGACGAAGTCCGGTCGCTGGGTTGAACGCGTGTGTGTGACCACCGGTAACCTGCAAACGAATGTTCTCGCCACGGCGCGGAATGTTTCGGCCATCGGTACGTACGGTGATTTGATGCGCGTTGCCGGAAGCATCTGGAACATCGCCGTAGACGTAACCATCTGCGCCGAGGCTTTCGACGATGTTGACATGCATCGAGAATCCTTCACCGCTGACTTCGGTGTCTTCTGGACGGAAGCCGAATGTGATGGTTTCTAGACCCTGTGAGCGAGCATCGCTCAAGACATCATCCGAAAGCTTGACGTGACCGTCACCAATCTTGACGCCGTCGCCATCAATGCGAGCTTCGACTAAGTTCATTGCTGGTGAGCCGATGAATCCTGCGACGAATGCGTTGATTGGACGATCGTATAGTTCCTGTGGTGTTGCACACTGTTGCAAGAAGCCATCCTTGAGAACCGCAACGCGGTCGCCCATGGTCATAGCTTCGGTCTGGTCGTGCGTTACATAAACAGTTGTAACACCGAGACGTTGCTGCAACGCCGCGATCTGGGTACGAGTCTGTACGCGCAACTTGGCATCAAGGTTCGATAGTGGTTCGTCCATGAGGAACACCTGCGGGTTACGCACAATTGCACGACCCATAGCAACGCGCTGACGCTGACCACCGGAAAGTGCCTTTGGCTTACGCGATAAGTAAGGCTCGAGGTCAAGAATCTTTGCGGCTTCTTGAACACGCTGGGCAATCTCGGCTTTGTCGACGCCAGCAATCTTGAGAGCGAAGCCCATGTTTTCGGCAACACTCATGTGTGGGTAAAGAGCATAGTTCTGGAACACCATTGCGATGTCGCGATCCTTTGGCGCAACGTCAGTGACATCGCGGTCACCGATGAAGATTGCACCTTCATTAACTTCTTCGAGACCAGCCAACATGCGAAGTGATGTTGACTTGCCACAGCCTGATGGACCAACGAGAACAAGAAATTCGCCATCGGCGATTTCAAGATCAAGTGAGTTCACAGCTGGAGTTGTTGAACCCGGATAAATGCGGGTTGCTGCCTTAAATGACACAGACGCCATTACGTTCTCCTTCATCGGCAGGTACGTGCCGAACGATCCGTAGTAAAGGTCAGCGACATTTCTGCCACTGGTCGCCAGGTTGGCGATAGAACAATTCTGGCAGTTCATTGGCAGAAACGCTCGTGAAACAGGTAACGTCTCGCGGACACGAAACGACTAAAAACCCTTTTATTTCAGGCACATTGAATTAGCTGCAAGTACAGCGACCAGGCAATACGGTCGTGATGACCCCCAAATCTGGCGCCACGACCTTCACATTCTGTCCATCAGGAATCACGGCAAGTGGGGCATCAGAAGTCAGTGCCGCAGCTACGTAGGTGGCGGTTAAGCCGTTAACGTCTATGGTTTGACCAATTGAGAAGAGCGATTGAGTTTCAGCGATTGCGTCATCGGTACCAGCACGCATCATGATGGTCACATCAGGCGACATCGAGCGAGCGGCAACAGCAATTGCGATGTTGTCACGTTCATCTGAGCTCATTGCAAGAATTCCACGGGCTGTCTTTCCGTGAGCTCTCGTCAAAGTGCGAACGTCACTTCCATCACCGATGATGACTGGAATGTTGAGTCGGCGCGCAAGACTTAAGCCGCGTGAATTTGCACTCGTATCAATCCCAACGACGCCAATCCCCAGAAGTGATAGCTCGCGGCACAGTCGAATACCAACCTGTCCTAGACCTACAACTACAAAATGTTGTGAAGCAGGAATCACGCGACGACCAATGATTCCTACGCGACGACCGCTCAATAGGTGGTTAACAATTCCTGCGCCAAAGATCGCTGTGAACACGAGGGTCAACAACATGAATGTGCCGTTGAGATAAAGCCGCCACGGTTCGAGTTGCTCTGTTGGCGCAGTAACGCCTGCCAACACTGCGGTTGCGTTATAGAACGAAAGTGACAAAGGTGCGTGCCGACTCGTGATGATGATGTCAATTAGCAAAATCGAAGCTAACGAATAGAAGCCATTCAATAGCGCCTTCGAACCGAAGTCGTATGCACGAAGTTGACCGCGCGCACGACTCCACCAAGTGCGCCAACGCCAGGACCGAGGTGGGATAAATTCTTCGGACGTCGCAATTTCGCCATCTAACTCAACGATGTTCCAGTGCGCATCTTCGCCTGTTGTTGTGCGAATCACCGCTTCGCCACTTTCCAAAATGGATGCAATGACATAGGGGAGTGCGATGAATGCAGGCGAAGCAACAAAGCAGTTTGGGATGACCCGTTCGATTTCGTGCCGAACGGTGCGGTCGAAGATTGCCACAAATAGTCGCACGCCAGGACGGATGTGTTCAATGGCAAGTGAGTAGCGCAATGCTTCGAAGTCGTTGTGCAACATCACCGCAACGCCAGTGACATCGTCAGTGAGGTAGTCGTGAAGTTCGCCATCGGTTGGTGCCGTTAGGTGAATGACATTCAAACCGTGGGTTTGCAGTTCTGCGCAAGCCCGTCTTCCAACGTCAGTTGCGCCAATGACTAAGACAGTGCCACTCATGTCCTAACTCAACCGCAGGTCACAGGATTTTGCACACTGATGCGACAAATGGCATTCCAAAGTTCGTGGTTTGGGTGTCTGTGAACCCACATTTGGGATTTTTCTCGGTTTTTCTTAGACTTATGGACGAACCAAAGTGATTCGATGAAACACCTTTGGATCAGGCCTCCTTAGCTCAGTGGTAGAGCATCGCTCTTGTAAAGCGAGGGTCATCCGTTCAAATCGGATAGGGGGCTCCACAAAAAAAGTATGTCCCTCTGGAAAACCAGAGGGACATACTTTTTGCCTAGTTACTGGTTAGTGACCTTGGCGGTTGACTTGCTAAGCGAGATGGTATCGCCGGCGCTGTTGTGAGCCTTTGAACCAAATCGGATGTACTTGTTGACGTCAGTTGCCGTCAATGTGTACGTCGTACCAGTCTTGCCAGTGATCGCAGTGCAGTTACTTGGCACTGATGTTGAAGCAGCGCCAGCTGTTGCTGTGCAGCGGTACCACTGGTTGGTCTTGGTTGATGTGCTGCCACCGAATGCTGCGGCGGTTGCGGTTAGTACCTTGCCCTTCTTGGCGGTACCGGCAACTGATGCAGCACGAGTGATGGTTGCCTTCGTTACAGTCGGCGTTGTTGGAATGGCTGGCGTTGTTGCGCCGTTCAATGCAACGTTATCGATGTAGTAGGCGGTGTCGTTATCGATGATTGAACCTGCTCCAAATGGATCGTAGGTGCTGTCGCAATCCTTCTTCCAGTTAGGCATGACGCTCACTACCTTGTAGTCGGTCGTTGCACTCCAGTTTGTGCTCGTGCTCAAATCGAATGTAAGCGTTGACCAACCTTGAGGAGCATTGGCACAAACGAAAACGTTTGGATCAAGCTTGACTTGAACTGGGGTCGAAGCCGTATTTGGTGAATAGAAATTCATCGTCAGTAGCTTGTTTCCAGCGTTTGAGTAACGAACAGTTGTCGCGGTTGAATCAAGCAGAGTCACGCCAGCGTATGGATGGATTGATCCAGTCCACCACTCTGTACGATTCGCTTCAGGTACTTGATGCTTGAGGATCTTGAGTGCCTTGCCACCATTTCCACCTGCAGGTGCGGTTTCGATTGATGAAACTGCGCCTTCCCATGAACCTGTTGAGTCACCTACACCTGCAAGTCCAGCTGCACCGGCACCAAGTGTGTCTGCGGTTTCGAAAGTCAACAAAGTGCTAGTTGCATCACGAGCAGGTGGAGGGGTGCTGATGACATCGGATGACGTGCCATCGTTGATGGAGACGTTATCGATGTAGTAAACATCGCCAAGAGCTACAGGGGCTGCACCTGAGTACGTAAAGTCATTTGCGCTGTTGTTCCAGTTTGGAATTGATGCACCGAAGTTCGGGAAGATTGATAGCTTGTCGAACGCAGGATGAGGTCCAGCGCTGAAAGCATAGGTAAAGTTTGCGTTTTCGGAGAAATCAAATGCGAGGTGGTTCCAGCCTGGCTGTGCTTCGCGAACAATCGCTGTAGACCAGACTCCGTCTTTTTCAACTTTGAGTTGAACAGGCGAAGCAGCCGACGAGCCTGAGTAGTAATCGAGACGGATTACTGGGTGTGTGCCATCGGTGTATTGGAAGCTTGTGCTTGATGGGCCAACTAGAGTCACACCTGAAGCAGGGTCAGTTCCGGTCTTGGTGAACTTGAGGGCTTTACCGCTGTTGTTTCCAGCAGGTGCGTTCGTAACTTCAGCGGCGCCACCGTTGAATGCGACAAAGTCATCAGCAATTGAGTCATTGGATTCGTAATTAACGAATACAGCGGATGCAGGTAGTGCCTGCGCCGGTCCAGCTGCAACGAGAGCGCCGCAAGTTGCGATCGCTAACGAGCAAGTAACTGTGAGGAGTTTCTTTCCCCACGAACTTTCTTCTTTCATTGTGTTCCTTCCACATGGGCGTATGAAAGGCAACTGGGGGTTCGCGGAACACAAAACGTGCGTGCACCGTGGCAACCTCAAGTCACCGACACGTGCGCACACACGTAGTTGCAGGTTACGACTAGTTGAACATTTGTGAAAGCGCTCTCAGGGAAAATTCGGTTCCGTTATCAAAGTGTTACTAATAACGAATGTCCAGCCATGATAACTGGGCATTCGTGGAGCTTTAGTAGCTAGTGCTTAATTAGTTGACCGTAACCGTTGTATGTGCTGTATCGCAGGTAATCAATCTTCATTTGGAACGGTGCATCAGGATTAACCCCGCCGACGTAGTTGCCGCCAGCTGCGAGATTAAAAATGATGAAGTTTTCATGATCAAATACCCACTCGTATCCAGCGGCTTCAACATCTACCTTGTTGACTTCGTGATAAACATTTCCATCAACAAGCCACTGGATCGTGGTCGGCTGCCAGTTGATCGAGAATGTGTGCCAACCGCCAGCAAAGCTTGAACCCAAATCGGCGTAGGCGCTTCCCGTCAGTCCCATGTAAATGTCTGGGCCATTGCTGTGAATCGTTCCGTTGACCGACGTCTTGTCGTTGCCTTGTTCCATGATGTCCAGTTCGCCACAGTCAGGCCAACCAAGGCCGCCGAAATCAGCGCCGAGCATCCAGAATGCTGGCCATGTTCCAGTGCCTTCTGGTAACCACATGCGAGCTTCAATGTGTCCATAAAGGAATCCGACTTTGTCCTGAGTTTTGATACGTGCGCTGCGGTAGGTCGGGCAATCTGAATTTGCATCATCAACGTTGCAGTTATCGCGCAGCGGATCATTCTCATCGATAGCCGTTGCATTAATGACGAGTGCGCCATGACCATCTGTTGCGCTGTTTTGGCGGTAATTCGTGTAGTACTCAAATTCTGAGTTACCAAAACCACCGCCACCTAAGTCATAACTCCACACGGATGATGACGGTGCCTGACCGGCAGATTCGTTGAACTCTTGAGACCACAGCAATCCAGAATGTGTTGCGCGACCACTTGGCGCGGAACTCCACGTGATTTCGACTCGACGTGCACTTGCGCTGGTTGACCTCTTCTTAGGTGTCTTGTTCGCGACGATGGTGATAGGTGCCGTGATTCCATGCTTACGCAGGTAACGGGCGACTGCCTGGGCACGCTTTTTCGACAGGTTGGCATTTTTCGGGCCACCCTTTTGAACGTAGCCAGTCAATGTGATTTGTGATTGCTTGCGCAACGTTGGGAGTAAGTGCCGCAATTTGGCTCGCGATCGATCGCCAAGACGGCTTGAGCCTGTTACAAAGTAGATGGTTTGGTACTTGGAAAGCTTGGTCGAGGCCGTTGCCGCCAAAGAGTTTTGGGCTTTTGCTGGGGTGGCTCCCGAGACTGCAGGGCTAGCAAGGAGCGCGAAAACACACAAAAACGCTGCAATTATTGGTTTTTTTGATTTCATGTGCGCTCCTGAAAGTTGTGAAAGCGATTTCTTGACCATAATCTATGGTGCCTTGGCATCCAATTTCCTGCTAGTCGAGCCATTATTTGCGGGCATTTGATTACGTTTCAATAACGAAAATTGAAATATTGCCATTTCGGGATGCGAGATTACATTTTCAGG
>JALQVI010000169.1 GCA_023260395.1 Candidatus Nanopelagicales bacterium | reverse complement strand
AATAGAACAGATTGGCGAGGCAATCCATTTAAAACAAAAGAAATAAAAGAGGTTGACAATGCTTGACTTATCCTATATGATCCAGGATATGACTAACACAGAAAGAACAGAAGAAAGACGTAATAGATTTAATGGTGAGTCTATTATGTTAACACCAGAAGAAGCAAAGAGGCATGACCAAATATTCATCGATGAGTTACAGGCGACAATCGATGACCAAGAGTCTGGAATCACTGGACACTCTAAACACTGGCAAAAGATGCGAGATAATTTAGATTGGTTTATGAAAAATAATGCCAAAGCTTATATGGTTTTACTAGACTAACTCTCTCACCCCTGGCGCTAACGCGCCAGGGGTCCCAAACAAAACTCAAAAAATCTTTGTTAAAATAAATCGATAGGCAAATATATACAAAAGGGGTCCCACTACTCTAGGTTGTATTGCTTGATTTAGACAGTTTTAGCTGGTAAAAACATGTTAGGAATATATAAAGTAGTTATGAAAGAAAATATTATAAAAAAATGCTTATGGTGCTCTAGTGTTCTTAGTAAAGGTAGAACTAAGTATTGCAACGATAAGTGTGATGATAAATATAAAGTTTATGGTCAAAGAAGAGGTCCTATTTGGTTTTGGCGTTTTTATATTAAATT
>JALQVI010000168.1 GCA_023260395.1 Candidatus Nanopelagicales bacterium | reverse complement strand
TGAAGAAGACAAGATCACCGTTTCGCGCGCACGTCGTATTCAGCAGTTCCTCTCGCAGAACACCTACATGGCGAAGAAGTTCACCGGTGTTGAAGGTTCGACCGTTCCTCTCAAGGACACCATCGAATCCTTCGACGCGATTGCTAAGGGTGAATTCGACCACGTAGCTGAGCAGGCCTTCTTCAACGTGGGTGCTATCTCCGACGTTGAAGAGCAGTGGGCAAAGATCCAGAAGGAAAACGGCTAATCATGGCTTCTTCTCTCCTTCAGGTCAGCGTCGTAGCTGCCGACCAGGAAGTCTGGTCTGGCGCAGCCTCTATGGTTGTTGCCAAGACCAGCGAGGGCGAGATCGGTATCCTTCCCGGACACGAGCCTATGCTGGCGATTCTCGCCGGCGGTGAAGTTCGCGTCACTGCTGAGGACGGCTCGAAGATCACTGCTAACGCAGCTGGTGGTTTCCTTTCGGTTGAGAACAACAACGTTTCTGTTGTTGCCTCTGCCGCAGAATTGGTTGGCTAACGCTCAACCTCTCACACGCTGATGCCCGCGGTTGAAGATTCGCTCTTCCTGTGGGCGTTTGCACTTAAAGGACACACATGCTGATTCTGTTGCCACCTTCGGAAACGAAGCGTGATGGGGGAGAAGGTGCTCCAT
>JALQVI010000167.1 GCA_023260395.1 Candidatus Nanopelagicales bacterium | reverse complement strand
AGCTCAATGTATTTACCCACGACCGCAATCGTGACGGTGTGTCGAGGGTGATGAACCGCGTCGAGAAGGTCCTTCCAGCCATCCCACACCATCTCCCCCGCGGAGAGACCGAGGTGGTCAATGATGTAGTCGTCGAGATCTTGACTGTGCAACAGAGCGGGAATGTCGTAAATGCTCCCGACGTCCACCGCATTTACGACAGCGGCCTCATTGACGTCACACATCAGAGCAATCTTGCGTCGATTCGAGCTCTCCACGGGTCTATCACTGCGTAACACCAGAGCGTCGGGCTGAATACCGATGGACCGGAGCGCGGCTACCGAGTGCTGTGTCGGCTTCGTCTTCTGCTCCCCCGATGCGCCCATGAAAGGAACCAAGGAGACGTGCACGAAGAACACGTTTTCTCGGCCCAGTTCGTGACGCACCTGACGCGCTGCCTCAATGAACGGCTGGCTCTCGATGTCGCCCACGGTCCCACCGATCTCGGTGATGATCACATCGGGTCGGGGTTCTTCGTGCGCTTGAAGACGCATCCGTCGCTTGATCTCATCGGTGATGTGAGGAATTACCTGAACGGTATCCCCCAGGTACTCACCCCGGCGCTCTTTAGCAATCACCTCTTGGTAGACCTGCCCCGTGGTCACGTTCGCAGCGCGAGAGAGGTTGATATCG
>JALQVI010000166.1 GCA_023260395.1 Candidatus Nanopelagicales bacterium | reverse complement strand
GCTATCAGGCGCTGACCCAAGCGATTCACACCGCGAGCACCTGTTGCCAACAACTCGGCGCATGGCCGTCCGCAGGTGCTTAATGCAACTGGTCATCATGCGCCATGCACACGCTCAAAACCAAGGCCCAGCCGGAGATCATTCGCGTCCATTGTCCTCACATGGACATGCGCAAGTGCATGAAACTGCAAGTTTCTTGAAGTCTCATCAACTGGATGTCGATTACGCAATCGTCAGCGATGCGGTTCGTACGACAGAGACTTTTGCTGACCTGGCCATCGAAGCGACGGTCGAATTCTCTAAACGCGCCTATAACGCGAGTGTCAACACCTTAAGTCAATTGATATCTGAATCGCCTGAAGAATGCACGATGATGATTATTGTTGCGCACAATCCGGGAATCACCGATCTTGCGTTGTCATGCGGATACAACGACGTGATGAGCACAGGAACTGCAGTCATCGTTGAATGGGATGGAGTTCCATCAGACTTTATTTCGGCCGACAAGCACGTCATCGCATCTTTTAGCCCAAGTTGAGCACACTCTTAATCAGCGACGAACGTCCATGAGAAATCGTTGTTCACAGATGAGATTTTTAGAGTGCCACTAATCGTCGAGTCATCTTCAGCGTAAGACTGCGCAGGGCAAATCATTGTCTTCTCGTTCTGAACACATTTTCCAG
>JALQVI010000165.1 GCA_023260395.1 Candidatus Nanopelagicales bacterium | reverse complement strand
AACATAATTTCCCCGAGATGCAACATATTGGTGACGTAAGGAATATTAAGGCCGATGACCTTCCCAAGATATGGTTATTGGCTGCAGGTTCCCCATGTACAGATTTGTCCATAGCTGGTGGTAGAAAGGGTATGCTTGGTATTACATCGTTGGATGAATACCTCAAACTCAAGAAGAAGAAACATAACTTCGGAAAGTCCCAGTCATACCTGTTCTATGAATTCTTAAGGATTCTCAAGGAAGTTAAACCTAAGTACTTTCTCTTAGAGAATGTGGTACTGAAGGGTAAGATGAAGAAGTATGAGAAGATTATAACGGATGCCCTTGGTGTGGAACCCATTCGAATCAACAGTTCACTTCTTACGGCTCAAAACAGGGACAGGTTATATTGGACCAACATACCGGGTATTACAATACCTAAGGATAAGGGTATAAAATGTACGGATGTAATACCTAATGGTTATGGTGCGGGTAGACGTGGTATCAAGGGTAAAAAGGATTCCAAGTATCAAATCAAGTTGACCATTAGGACTGACATGAAATTTAACTGTTTGGTTACAAATCCGAGTAACACCAATCTTGTTTATCATCCTGATGGGACGGTTAGAAAAGTTACCGTTCAGGAAGCAGAGGTATTACAAACATTACCTAAGGGATATACGAATGTAGAGGGTGTAACTCAGGC
>JALQVI010000164.1 GCA_023260395.1 Candidatus Nanopelagicales bacterium | reverse complement strand
ATATCGAACTGTGCGGTCGCGAACGACAGCGCAGTTCCCCACTGGCCCGCGCCAGTTTCGGTGGTGAGGCGCTTGATGCCTTCTTGCTTGTTGTAGAACGCCTGCGGCACCGCGGTGTTCGGCTTATGCGAACCAGCGGGCGACACCGATTCGTCCTTGAAGTAAATACGAGCCGGCGTGTCGAGCATCTTCTCGAGTCGTTCAGCGCGCACGAGTGGCGTCGGACGCCACAGTCGAAGGATGTCGAGCACCGGGCCGGGGATATCGATCCACGGTTCCGGCGACATCTCTTGCATGATCAGTTCCATTGGGAACAGCGGCGCGAGATCGTCGGGTGTGACGGGCTCGCGTGTACCGGGATGCAACGGCGGATCCATCGGCGTCGCGAGACGCGGGAGGATGTTGAACCAGGCCGAGGGCATCTCGGATTCGGACATGTTGAAGCGGGTCATTGATGACTCCCCTGTAGTGATGTGCGGCGCTGATCCTAGGACCGACGAGCACCCCGGAGCGCAGCCACTCCAGCCTCGGGGTCTCCTGAGGTCACGAGATGTTCGCCGACCAGCACTGCGTGGTAGCCCGCCTCGGCCAACATCGCAGCATCGTTCGGCCCAGTGATCCCTGATTCGGCCACGCGCACGACACCAGCGGGCATCTGCGGAGCCATTCGTACCGCCCGATCAGTATCGACGGCAAAGGTCACGAGATCACGTT
>JALQVI010000163.1 GCA_023260395.1 Candidatus Nanopelagicales bacterium | reverse complement strand
AACAGGAATACTTGTAATTCCAAAAACTTCTGCAAGTTCCTGTTCTTCATCAACATTGATCTTAAGAAGCTTTACACCCTTCTCTTCTGCAATAGCCTCAAGTACTGGTGTTACCATTTTGCATGGACCACACCATTCAGCCCAGAAATCAACAATGGTTGTTCCCGATTTTACTTCTTCTGCAAATTGTTCGATATTCATTATTTCTCCTATTTAAATAAACGGTGGTAGGTAATCCTTGTTTTACCTGCAAGGCAAAACGTGTCTCTGGGACTCGTAACTGTAACTATACCATCACTAAGGTTTGCTACCTACCACCTAGAGCCTCGTTTCAGATTCGAACTGAAGACCCTCGCTTTACAAGAGCGATGCTCTACCACTGAGCTAACAAGGCGTATTAAAAAACAATATTTAATTTTAACATATTATCTGATAAATGTGAAGGGTGAATTGTTTTAATTCCTGCAGACTCATATGCTGCTCTCATCTTCTCATTATTATCAATAGCAAGAACTACTCTTTCAGAAGCCTTTAATCTTTTTCCAACTTCTTTTTTGTATTCTGCTGTATTTGATGAACTTCCAGGGTTCATTATTAATCTATTATATCTAACCCCAGCTTTGCGTAATGCGCGAATAGTGGCTGCTCTTTCAGATACATTTCTACCAGTTACAAGAATGATCTTGTAATTCTTTGCGCGTTCATTAATCCAGTCAATAGTGTGTTGGATTGG
>JALQVI010000162.1 GCA_023260395.1 Candidatus Nanopelagicales bacterium | reverse complement strand
AATCATTTATCTTTTCCCTATCAAATCCTCGTTCTCTACCTGTTAGTAATTCATTATCACCATATTTTTCAAAAAAATGTTCGCTTTTGTGTAACCAAGGATAAATCATTCTTTGTTTTTTTACCCTATTATACGCCTTTATTTTTTGACCATCACCTAAATGATAAGATATGGTTGATTTACTACAACCTAATACTTTTCTAATTTGTTGATAACTATATCCTTTTTGTCTATAGTCTTTAATTTGTTCTGCGATATTCATATTAATAAATATCTGTTCGAAACAAAAAAGATACGAACCAACTAAACTTTTTTTTCAAAGAACTCGTTGCGGGACGTACGGGACTCGAACCCGTGACCTTCGCCGTGACAGGGCGACATTGTGACCAACTCTACTAACATCCCAAATTTGATTCTAACTCACCTTAAGTTGCACCATCCAAGTCACTGCTCTGGTTGACAAAGTCCTCGTTGAGTTAGTCTCAATAAGTTATAGGTTTTTCGTTCCCATACGAACATCATGACCAAATGTACCTCTACACTTGGTGGTCACATTTTCGTCAATTGGTTAATTACTCCCGACTTATAGTGACTCTACCTTCACCGCTCTGATACCGCGAATCAAGACGGCTTGTTTAGGATTCATATACCGTGGGGTTCCACCACAGTCTTCACCTATGTATTTTTACTTTCTTCTACGTTGTCTCAGACAAGAACCAGCTAAAGATTTTGTGGTCTTA
>JALQVI010000161.1 GCA_023260395.1 Candidatus Nanopelagicales bacterium | reverse complement strand
GAGGGAGTCGTTTCGCCCGTAGTTGCGTCCTTCGGAGACGATGGTCTGGGCAATTTCACCCAGGGCTCCCGAATCCAACGTGATGTTGAGGAATCCAGGACCGGCAATGTCGACAGAAGAGACCCCGTCAATGTCGATAAGAAGGTCGTGCAGAGCGGTGGCCACCTCCCGTGGAGGCATGCTCAACGGCCCTGCGAGCTTCAGCGCGATGGACGTTGCCCAGTCACCGAACTCGGCCTTCTTCGGCCTCTCTAGCGCGACGTCGTCGGCCTCAACTCTGTGTTCCGGAGCGTCGGGAAGAGAACCGATGTAGCGGTTGGTGAGCTCGGCGATGTGCTGAGCAAGGGCGGCGGGGTCCACAACGCACCATCCTAACGAGGCCACCGGTCTAGGCGTGGTGGAGCGTGTACCCTGAATGCTGACCTGGGCCCCCATAGCTCAGGGGATAGAGCGTCTGCCTCCGGAGCAGAAGGCCGTAGGTTCGAATCCTACTGGGGGCACTTTTTGCTAAGTCTCGTCGCTCTCTGCGTCGGGCTGTTCGTGCCGCTCGAGGAACTCAAACAGTTCCACATCTCCCACTCCGGGGAACGTGCCGCCCTGCAAGGGCGAGAGGGCGTGGGCGTGGAGTCGGGCGGACGCCCACGCTTTGCCCTGCCACTTTTCCCTGAGATCACCCGATGGCTTGCGGCAGCACTCCTGGTCTGGGCAGGTCGAACGGTGTCGGGTCTCGGTGTCGCGACCGCGGAA
>JALQVI010000160.1 GCA_023260395.1 Candidatus Nanopelagicales bacterium | reverse complement strand
TGTGGACCCGGGTTCGATTCCCGGCATCTCCACCGAAGTATATTCGACCGCAGGCGCGAAGCGGTGACATGTAACAGAGTATATTTCGTTGGGGATGATCGGTTTCGACATTGCTTGTGAGTCCATAGGGAAGCGGGCCGAGAATGCAGAGTCAACTCGTAAATGTCCTCTGCGAACTATAGGTGCCAATACAAAGCGCACCGACTTCGCTCTCGCTGCCTAAGCAGCAGACAAGTCCGTCAGTCTGAATATGCCTTCGGTTCAGTTCCTGGCGTCGTTGAGAAGGCTTGCTGATGATGCGGGTGTCAGGAATCATCGGGACTTTTTACTGATACTGGGCCTGTCGTTCTAGGTGCTTGTGACAAAGAGCGGGGCCAAGTAGAACGATTTCATAAGCTACGCCCGTAGAAGACTGTGGTTCGAAGTAGTGGACCCGGGTTCGATTCCCGGCATCTCCACCAATGGTGCGCTGTGGATTCGCGCGGACTCTAGCGTGACAGAGCTCTCACGATCCGCCTTTTCAGGGCTCCGGGAGCTCGGCGCAGCCTTCGCCCGAATGCACGTGAGAGGACACTCAGTCGATGTGGCGCGAGAGTCGAGAGAAGACCCTGTTGATGGTATTCGATGGGAACCAAGCTTTCTCGATATTCCGATGTGCTGAATCGCACAGTCTTCTCAGTAGCGGAGCCTTTCTTCAACACCATCATGAATTCACAGCCGATTCCTTGTTCGTAATCGATGACGACGAGGTCGATGAGACCT
>JALQVI010000015.1 GCA_023260395.1 Candidatus Nanopelagicales bacterium | reverse complement strand
CCTGGGTGTCCGTTGACGTACTTGAATCCGTAGTACTCGGCATCAGCTGTGGGCATCAATTCGCATACACCTAAGTCGTTGTGTGCGCCTAGACGTGAAGTTTTGTCGAATTCTTCCCAGCGAATGAAGTTGGCTTCAATTTCACGAGACAGATCGCCTATGAATTCAGGAATACCGATTTCATGTGCAAGTTTGGACATTGTCGGAACATCTACGAAACGTGTCATAAGTGCCTCTTTGCATTCAGGTGCAGTGAAAATCAACTGCGAGATTCAACTAATTAAGAATGACAAAGTCGCATGCAATTTCAGCATTGCAATCTGATTCAACTACGACGAATTTTTGCCAGATTTATCGAGAATGTGAGCAATTTGTAAATCGAGGTTGATTAATCAACTAACAAAGGGTGAACGGCAATTTCTTGGGAGGCTTTAGTGGGCCATTCAACAACGAGCATTGCTGCGATCATGGTTGCACCGCCGATAAGTGTGCGAGTCGACAGTTTTTCTTGACCGGCTAGCACGGCAAATGTTGCAGCCCACACAACTTCACTTGTGAGCAAAATCGCGACGCGAGATGCGTCCATCATGCTTTGTGCCCAGGTTTGGATAAGAAATGCAATCGATGTTGAAACAACGGCAGTAAAAATGATGGCGAACCAAACACTGGAATTTGGTGGTCGTTGGTATTTGCCATCCGCAAAAGCGCCTATCCAGCTCAAGATTGCCACCATGGAAATTTGCACAGTGGTGAGCGTGTATGCATCTTTGCCGGGACTCCACACACTCAGTCCAACGATGTGTGAAGCAAGTAGTACTGCGCAAAGAATGACCCATAGTCCACCGGCTTCGATGGTGAAGCCATTGAAACTGATGAGCGTCAGTGCTGCAAAAGCAAGGACGAGACCAAGGACTAGTTGCTGATTGATCTTCTGTCCGACGAATAGCCAACCCAAAATTGGTGTTAGGACGACATAAAGCCCAGTGATGAATCCAGTAATTGCCGCGGTTGACATTTCGAGGCCGAGGGTTTGGGCGAAATAGCCAAACCCGAGTAGCACGCCAAGAATTGAGCCGTGTTTGAGTGTTTCTCGATCTATCGACCGTAGTACGGAAGGTCGTACAGTGACCATCATCACTGCTGCGATTGTGAAGCGGCTTGCTAAGAAGTCATAGAACGGCTGCGCCGCGATGGCGTACTTCATCAAAACAAAGGCGGCACCCCACGACATCGCAATGGCCACAAGAGCCAATGATGCCGCTGTAGATTTCTTCATTCGTTAACTGTAGTGGCGAAAACAATGTCAAAAACTCCGTGAATATTGACGGCTCATCCATAGACTCGAGTTACCACTAAATAAGGAATAAGTAATGCGTTTCTCGAAATCACTCAAAGTTGTTGGAGTTCATGCCGAAGGCGAAGTTGGTAACGTCATCGTTGGTGGCTTTGGCCAAATCCCGGGCGAGACCATGTTTGATAAGCGCAACTTTCTTGCCAATGATCGTGATTGGTTGCGCCAACTGATTTTGAAAGAACCTCGTGGCCAAGTGGCCCGCAACGCCAACATCATCTTGCCGAGTAATCATCCAGAAGCAGATGCTGGTTACGTCATTATGGAATCCATCGAGTATCCAGTGATGTCTGGCAGTAACACGATTTGTGTAGCTACCGTTCTCCTTGAAACTGGAATGATCGATCCGGTTGAGCCAGTCACTAACTTGGTGTTGGAATCTGCAGCGGGACTTATTCCGGTTGAATGCAGTGTGAAAGATGGCAAAGTCACTAACGTTCGGTTTACTAATCAACCTGCCTTTGTCTATGAGCTTGATGCTCATGTGGAGGTCGAAGGAATTGGCACGGTGCGTCTAGATGTGGCGTGGGGCGGTATGGCCTACGCGATTATGGACGCACGCGACTTTGGTTTCGCAATTACTCCGGATGAAGCTCGAGACATTTGCGACCTCGGTGAAAAAATTAAGATTGCAGCAGCTGAACAAATCTCAGCAGTGCACCCCGAAAATCCTGACTTCCCGGGAATTACAATATGCGAATTCACGCTTCCTGCAGAACGCATCGATGGTGTCTTGACAGCTAAGAACACTGTCGTCGTTTCGCCTGGTCGTTGTGATCGTTCACCCTGCGGAACAGGTACATCGGCACGCATGGCCGTCATGCATGCGCGTGGTGAACTTCCCGTTGGAGAGCGATTTGTACACAAATCCATCATCGACAGTACTTTTGATAACCGCATCGAGTCGGTAACAACCGTTGGCGGCAAGCCGGCAATTATTCCCTCGATTGCAGGACAGGCTTGGATTACAGACCTGACGACATTGGTGCTTGATCCAACGGATCCTTACCCTCAGGGCTACCAGTTGTCCGATACGTGGCCTGCTGGCTTATCGCTTTAAGCGAGTTAGTTAAGAAACTCAATTTCAACGAAGGCAGCTTGACCGGCACCGACAAATGTGACGTTGTGGCGAACGCCTGCTTCACGCTGATAGGGGACTCCCGCTTGTTGTTGAACATCCAGGGACTCGCCTGATTCGAATGTAGCCGTGAATTGCCCACCGGTGATGGGAACTGCAATGTAGTCGTATTCGTGGGTATGCATTCCGGTTGCTTGGCCGGATTCAAAAGTCCAGCGCCATACTTTGGTTCGACTATCTTCGGACAAAAGTTCACAGGTGGCTTGTTGGCTCATATGGCTACTGTAGCCTTGTCGATAACGATAAATGTTGAATATTTGGGAGTGGTTATGAAGGTTCTGGTAGTAGGCGCAACAGGAACAATTGGTGCTGGAATCGCAGACGCTCTCGAAGTAAATCACGAAGTTATTCGCGCATCGCGCTCAAGTGAAGTCTCTGTTGACATCACAGATCCTGCATCAATCGCAGCGATGTACGCCAAAGTAGGCAAAGTCGATGCCGTGGTCTCGTGTGCGGGCAAAGTGACATTCAAGGCAATCGAAGATATCTCTTACGACGAGTTTTCAAAGAGCTTGCAAGACAAGGCACTTGGCCAAGTTGAACTAGTTCGACAGGGACTTGATTTTGTCAACGACAATGGCTCGTTCACATTGATCTCAGGTGTCGTAGGCCGTGAAGCTATACACACCGGTTCGGCTGCCGCACTTGCTAATGGTGCTTTGGAACAGTTCACGTATGCGGCATCAATTGAAATGCCTCGCGGCATTCGAATCAATACTGTTAGCCCAACGGTTTTGACCGAGGCAACGGGCTACCACGCATATTTCCCAGGCTTTGAACCGGTTTCGTTAGCTTCGGTTGCAAATGCTTACATCAAGTGCGTTGAAGGCTGGTCAACTGGCCAAGTTCTCAAGCTTGGATAGTCCATTCGCTTTCAGTGGTCGCCCTCGCCAGATATCCAAAACGTATTTCGATGTTTCTGTAGAATTTTGAGAAGTAGTTAGTAAGGATTCTCATGATTCACCGCAAGTACGTCATCGGATTATTGGCAGCCATTCTTGGATTCGGCCTGGTAGGTCCAGCTCAGGCAATTGCGGCTGACGTGACTTTTGATTGTTCAACGGCAACGGACTCTCAAACGATTGAAGTTAATTTGGATGATGTCACGACTCCTTACACAATTGTGGCGGACAACTGCGGTTACTTCATTGGACGTAACTTTGGCGTTTCCGGCACGCTTGTGCCAGTAAGTGCGTCGCCAGCGGGCGATCTCATGCCGAGTAATCATGAAGTGTTTACCGTCACGGGTGAAAGCTACCTTGACATCTACACTCCAACAGCTGGCGCACGCATATTTGCTTTCCGTCATGGCACACCAAGTTTCACCCCTGGAGATGACGCAACTATTAATGTTGTTGCAGGTCAAACATTTAGCTATGAACTGGCATCGAGCGCGCAAAACAGTGCGGGCTTCATTCTTCATTCAGGCGCAATGGTGTGTGATGATCAGCCACCAGCAGGCGTCATTGCTGATTGCCCACTCGTATCTGATGGCACATACCCTTCGATGACCTACTCAGGCAAAATTGCGACACCTGGTACGTATCACTCGACGGCGTACATGGCAGATATGTCAAACACTGAAGCCGGATACATCGAAGTTCCGGTCACGTTCAACGTTGTTGCCGAAGAGGCTGTGCAAAATACTGCCAGTGGTGCTGCTAGCTGCAATGGTCGTTTTGGAAATGTCTATTTCAAGCCAAACTCTTCCGCTTTGAACGCAAAGGCTAAGAAGCAAATTCGCAAGGTTGTTAAGCAGCTCAAGGTCGCAGGATGTTCGACTGTGACGCTCAAAGGCGTAACGGCCTACACGGTTATCCAGCACAAGCCATTTAAGTCTTGGCGTTTGGCGCTAGCCAAAAAGCGTACGGCTGCGGTAAAGAAATTCCTATCCAAGCAAGCCAAGAAGGCTGGACTTGAAATCACGGTAAAGCGCGTTGCCCAGGATAAGAAGAAGCTCGGCACAAAGCCGTCTGATCGCTGGCTTAACCGCAAAGTTGAAGTTTGGGCTAGTTAGCAAGCTCTGCTGAATCCCCAGAATTAAATGGGGGATTACCCCGTATCTTGGACGAAATTCGTTAGGCTAAAGCAACGAAATGTCTGCTTTGGCATTTAGTCGAATTCTCGTTGCAAAGGGTAGTCGCTGTGAGTTCTTCAGCAGGTTTTGTTAGCCGATTCGAGAGAGCCCTGCGTGGAGTGATTATTTCCGCGCTAGTTGCTGGATTTGTTCCGTTAGCTGCATCAGCATCGCAAGCGGCGAATCCTACGCAGATTACCTCTGGCGATTTCGTTTACACACTTGACGGGTCCGGGAACGCAACAATTGTCGACAACGCTCCAACTATCCAAGCCTTGCTCATGGATCCAATTGTTATTCCTGAAACTATTGACGGTCACCCTGTCGTCGAAATCGGAATATACGCATTTCAAAATTGTGGTGCTCACGCCGTGGTTTTCCCGCGGTCGTTACTTCGAATCAGGGTAGATGCTTTTGATGCTTGCTATTTGAGCAGCGTGACGTTTCCGCCTCATTTGGAAACGTTAGAGGCCGGAGCTTTTCAGGAAAATCGAATAACAAAAATTTTCTTCACCGGTCCCCCTCCTGCGAATATGAGCGATACAGTTTTCAAAAATCAAGTCACAATTACGCACGCTCAGGTCTCTGTTTTAAAGCAGTACACGGATGTCACCAATCCTTGGCATGGTTTTGACGTTAATTGGGTCGATCCCTATGCAACGGAGCCAGCGCCTGGAAATGCTGCACAACTAACTATTACGGAGTTCTATGGTGATGCACCTTCGAGTCTCGTCATTCCTTCGGCGTTGAGCGGTAAACCGGTTACATCAATTTCTGCAAATGTGTTTAAGGGCATCCCGTTGGGTTCAGTCACTATTCCTGAAGGAGTCACTTCTATTGGTGACAACGCCTTTATGGGAACTGGATTGACGTCAGTGACTTTGCCATCGACTTTGCTCTCTATCGGAGGGTCGGCGTTCTCTGGTAGTGGCGCAGTGTCTAATAATTTGTCGAGCGTTGACATTCCCAGCTCTGTGACAACTATTGGAGATTACGCGTTTGGTCTAAATCCCACCTTGAACACAGTCAATTTGCTGGGTAACGCACCAAGCACTTTAGGCGTTTCGCTGTTTTTCTTCTCAGGTCAACGAGCGAATGTAAGAGCAAATGTTTATACCGGTGCGACTGGATATGTCGACGAAAAATTCGATGCATATCCGATTACTCGAATTGCTCGACCGGTTCTCTCGAGTGATGCAACGCTATCGGCGCTTGTTACAGATCCAGTGAGTACTTTAAGTCCAACATTCCCGGCGCTCTCGTTACGCTATGCGGCTTCCGTTGCAAACAGCGTCACATCAATTACGGTTAAGCCAACTGCCGCGGAATCTCACGCGACGATAACGGTGAACGGACTTGCTGTGTTGTCAGGTTCTGCGTCGCAACCAATTACTTTGACGGTTGGAACCAATCCCATCAACATCATCACTACTGCTCAGGACGGAAGTACGACATTTACCTATGTTCTGACCGTCACACGCTTGGCGGCCAATCTTTCGAGTATTTCGACTCTGAAATCCGTTGAGTTTCCTGCAGTGGGTACATATGGCCCTAATGTGACGCCAACTTTTGCGGCGACGACAACTTCTTATTCGGCAACTGTTCCATTTAGTATCAAGACTTTTAAAATCAAGCCGACGGTGACTGATACTGGAAAGGCGACAGTCGCAGTCAATGGAACGCAATTGCGAGCTGGTGGTACTTCAGAGGTGACGCTGTCGCCGGGAGACAACGCCATTTCCGTCGTTGTGACTGCAGAAGATCAGAGCACAAAAACATATACAGTCAATGTTCATCAAAACATCGTGAGTACAGACGCGACATTGTCCAATCTTCAAGTCACTGGCGGCGCAATGATGGAAACGTTTAGTCCAAGTTTGACTTCGTACACGGTTAATAACATTCCTAGTTCAACCACAGACTTCTACTTCAAGCCCTATCTCAACTTTGACTTAGCTACCGTCAAAGTAGATGGCCAAGTGACGTCGAATAAGCGATCCAATCCGACAGCCATTTCTATTCCAGTGGGTACATCCAAAGTTGTGAATGTTGTAGTTACTGCTGAGGATGGCACTACGACAAAGACATACTCAATTACGGTTAATCGGGTAGTAGCCGTGGCCAAGCCAACGATTAAGACTGCAGGTGGGTTAACCACGACATCGTCAAGCACTGTTGTCGGCGCGACCTTTGGGTTTATTGCTCCGGTCTTCAACGGAACGGTAACTACTCGCACTGTTCGGTGGTGGCGCTGTGCGAAGCAGTACACCACGGCTTCAACGACGCAGCCTTCTGCCATCTATTGTGATCCACTTAACGTGTCTTCCAATACATATAAATTAACGAAGCTCGACAAAGGCCAATATGTCTTGGTTGCAGTTACTGCTACGAACTCGGGTGGTTCAGTCACTTGGTATTCAGCAACAACGCGAAAGATTAATTAGAGCAGCGATTCGAACTAGGCGCGCAAGATCTTCTCAATAGGACGACCCTTGGCAAGTTCATCGACTAATTTGTCGAGGTAACGAATCTGCCTCATTAGCGGTTCTTCGATTTCTTGAATCTTTACGCCACAGATACTGCCAGTAATCAGTTCAGCATTGGGGTGAAGTTTCGCACTGGCAAAGAAGTCTTCGAAACTCATGCCTTTGCTGAGGTGTTTATCAAGTGCGGCATTGGTGTAACCAGTCAGCCAAGTGATGACTTCGCGAAGTTCAGACTCTGTGCGATTCTTCTTCGTTACCTTTTTCACGTAGTGAGGGTAAACATCAGCGACTGCTGTTGCATAAATCCTGTGCATAGTTAAAGAGTAAGAGAGTTGTCTTAATGAGCCAAGCAGCTATTGGGTAGCATGAATTATGCATAAGCGGCCTTTAATTGCTTCAGTCATCGCGGGATGTCTATTCTCTTTATCGTCGATTTCTACCGCATCGGCAACGGATAACAGCATTGCGGCAAACGACGACATGTTCACGGTCAGTGAGAGTTCAGGAGCCACAATCCTAAGTGTGCTTTCGAATGACGCTTCGGAACCGTCGATGACAATTACATCTGTTTCTTCACCGAATCACGGCGGTAGGGCTGTCATTTCTAACGCTGGTGGAAGTATCACCTATACACCTGCGAATTACTTCAATGGGGTAGAGGTATTTTCTTACACCGTTTCTAACGGAGTGAATTCGAGTAATGCTCAAGTTCGGATTACTGTAATGCCAGTTAATGATCCTCCGGTTGCGTTCGCCGACGATTTCAATGTGCGACCTAATCAAGAATCAACGTTTTTGGTGCTGAATAATGACACTGATGTTGATGATGATGTTTTAGTTATCACTTCAGTTTCAAGCCCGACATCGGGAACTGCGCAAATTACGCAAAGTAGAACAGAGATTCTGTACTCTTCGACAGGCACAACTTGCGGACTGCAAACTTTTACGTACACAGTTTCAGACCAAAATGGCGGGACTGACGTTGGAACAGTTTCTGTGCACGTGAATTGTGCTAATGCAATAGATGATGACTACACCATCAACGAAGATCAAACCACCGGCTTCTTTGTGCTTGCCAACGATGAGGAGTCAAGCACCGCTTCGCTAACTCGTTTGACGCAGCCTACTGAGGGAGGAACCGTCACCATGAGCCAAGATGCAACTTACTTGCTGTTTGTTCCAACGCCCAATTACTTTGGCACAGTTACATTTCGTTACACATCCTCGAATGCTGGTTCTGATCACGCGGCGAATGTCACTGTTCATGTTCTGAATGTTCCTGATGTCCCAATTGCAAATAGTGACACGTACAGAACTCGAAGGAACGTTTCTATTCCAATCCAAGTATTGGCAAATGATATTGACGTGGATTCATCCGGCATTTCCGCTCAGCACTGGACCAACATAAGTTCTCGTAGTCGAATTCAAACCACCGGCGCTTCGACCATGTATGTTCCCGCTAAGAACTTTTGTGGCACGGATAATTTCACTTATGACATTTCAAATGTCGCAGGAACGAGCACGGGTAACGTAAGGGTTGTAGTTTCGTGCGATAAGACCGCGCAAAAGTATGCATTGCCGAGCAAACTTGTTGCTCTCAAGACATATGTTTTAGGAACTACTACGAAACAGAAGCAAAAAATTCAGATCACGGCAGCAGGTACGTGTCGGGTAACGCGAATTCTCAGTAGGCAAACAGCGTATATTGGGCACAAGAAAGTGGCACGGAAAGTTATTGCCGGATGGAAACTCAAGGTGGCTAAATCTGGACGATGCAAAGTGTCGGTGAAAAGCCCAGGAACCTCGCTCTACTCGGCTCTTAAAGTCACCCGCACATATATAGTGAAGTAGCAGGGGACACTCCAACTCCTCCATTCTGATTTTGTCGAAATGGATGATTGTGACGCTGTAAGATTCTTTGAGATTTAACTTCCGAGGACAAACAATGGCAACAGTATCGACCTATCTCAATTTTCAATTGCAAACTGAAGAAGCATTGACGTGGTATCAGTCGATTTTCAATCCTGAAGCTCCTCTTTCACTTATGCGATTCTCGGACACTCCAATGGCGGAGCAACTTCCAGAAAATGAACGCCAAGGAATCATGCACGGCTCATTGGAAATCATCGGTGGCCACATGTTGCTTGCCACAGACATGTTGGAATCGATGGGGCACAAAGTCGTCGTTGGAAATAACACCACGTTGAATCTGACATTAGATTCCAAGGAAGAGGCCGATCGAATTTATGGGCTTCTTTCGGTGGGTTCAACTGAATCAGCAGCACCACATGACGAGCCGTGGGGCTATTGGGGCGTGTGCCTCGACAAGTTTGGTGTGCGCTGGATGTTCAATGTCATGAATTGATTTTTGTCGAGGATCTTAGACTGTGAATTCCTGATTTCTCGATGCGATAGGCACGCACTGTGTCATTATGTGACCATGCGTAGATGGTTAATCTTTGCCATTCTGGTCTCTCTTTTGACATGGTATGCAACAGGAAATGCCGTAGCTCTATCATCAGCAAAGCATTCTGTTCGAAGCTCAATTCCCATCGCGTTGCCCGTAAAACAAAACGGGCCTATTACTTTTTCCAACATTGCAAATAACTTAAATCAAGTAAGCAAAATTGCATACGAAAGCGTTCATAGAGTCGAACAGACTAACAAGCAACCTTCAATTACATTGCATGTTTATACAGGGCCTCACACCAAACCAAACGTGAAGAACGTGTCGGAGGCCTTCGCAAAAACTATGAAACTGTGGAGTGGTTTTCAACAACCCACAAAGTATTACGCCGTGATATTCAATTACCAGGATCGTGTATGGGCTTTGAATAAGTCCAAGGCTCTATATTTCGTGAAGCAGTCTGGTGGCGTGAACGGGGCTACGGGGATAAAGGATCGTATTAAGCAATGTCGAAGTACCCGAGATTGTGCAAGTGCAAACTCAGGAATTGTCGGTGGCTTTGGGGGATTAGGTTTTGGACAGTTTGGAATGGACCCCTCGCATAATTTCACTGATGCATATTTTGTTTTGGGGGGCATTGAAGGGCATGAATACACGCACTCCGTTCAAGCTGCACAGTTTCTGAATGCGAAAAGAAACAACCAAGCTGACTCGGACATGCAGGCAGTCACACCCTGTTGGTTAATCGAAGGTCAAGCCAATTTTGATGGAACGGCTTCGCAGGCAGATACCTTTGCTGATTACATGACCTGGCGATCGGAAATGGCTAGAGGATGGCCCGTAAGTGGCTTTACAGACTATTCATCCGCATCCTTGCTACGTTTCTTGCAAAAAACCAAGCCTGGTAAATGTTTGCCTCCTAATCCTTTATATCAATTGGGATATGGCATTGGCGCCTTGGTTGTCGAAGCACTGACAGCGATTGGCGGAAGTCAGTCAACGCTGGCCCTACTTGCTGAAATGGGCCGGGGAAAGTCATTTTCCAAGGCTTTTTCATCAGTTTATGGAATCAGCTGGAGTGCTGCGGCGCCAATCTTGGCGCGAGTGGCAGCAGCCGAGTACGCAGCGACGCCGTAATGACATGAGGTGGGCTTCTATATGGGGCGTTCTCGCCATTTGTAGGGCGGGTGGGGCTCGAACCCACGACCGAAGGATTATGAGTCCTTTGCTCTGACCGACTGAGCTACCGCCCCGACATCGTTAGTTTACAAGGTGTGTTGTGACCATAATGCGTCGATGGGTGCCTGTCATTAACGGGTCCGTCGATTATGGGAGTGGCAACCTCACGTTCGGGCAATTCACCTCTAGATTCTTTCCAGAAGTATTCATTTTTGGAAGGACACATATGGCGACATGGACCCTGCATGGTGACGGAAAATCCGTTCAGCCAGGCGAAGTAGTAGCACCCGGCGAGCGCCTTAGCTGGCCTCGCACAATCGGTATCGGTGTTCAGCACATTGCTGCAATGTTCGGCGCAACATTCTTGGTGCCAATCATCACTGGCTTCTCACCAAGCACCACATTGCTGTTCTCGGGTATCGGCACCATTCTTTTCGTTCTAATCACAAAGAATCGCGTTCCTTCATACCTTGGTTCATCATTTGCATTCCTTGGACCGATCGCTGCAGCTAAGTCAGGCGATAGCATCGCCAATGCACTTGGTGGCATTGTGGCTACTGGTGTTGCGCTGATGGTTATCGGTCTCATCGTGGGCAAGGTTGGCATCGGTTGGATTGAAAAGATCATGCCGCCTGTTGTCACTGGCGCAATCGTGATGATTATCGGCCTGAACCTCGCACCAGTTGCAAAGAGTGAAATGGCCGCTCAGCCTGTTGAAGGCGTTATCACTTTGACAGCAATTCTGTTGATTGCTGTTGCTTCCCGAGGATTCCTCGCTCGTATGGCAATTGTTGCTGGTCTCGTTGTTGGCTATGTGGCTGCAGCACTCTTGGGCTCTCTGGACCCAAAGGCCACTGCTGCGATTAAGTCTGCAGACTGGTTTGGAACCCCGACCTTCACGGCTCCATCGTTCTCGACCAGCGCCATCATTCTGTTCCTCCCAGTTGTTCTCGTGCTCATTGCTGAGAACGTCGGCCACGTTAAGGCTGTTTCAAACATGACTGGCGAAGACCTTGACCCAATGATTGGTCGCACCTTGTTCGCAGATGGCGCTGCAACAACGCTTGCCGGCATCGGTGGCGGTTCTGGTACGACCACATATGCTGAAAACATCGGTGTAATGGCTGCATCACGTATCTACTCAACAGCTGCTTACGTCGTTGCCGGTATCGGTGCAATCGTGCTTGCCATGTCACCAAAGCTCGGCGCAGTGCTGTCATCAGTTCCTGCTGGCGTTCTCGGCGGTGCAGGAACTGCGCTATTCGGCATGATCGGTGTACTCGGTGCAAAAATCTGGATTGAAAACAAGGTTGATTTCTCAAACGTTGTGAACTTGATGATTGTCGCAGTGACACTTGTGATTGGTATTGCGGACATGTCATTCACTCGTGGCAAGTTCACTTTTACCGGAATTGTGAATGCAACCGTTGTTGCCGTAGTTGGTTACCAGATCCTCAGTGCAGTCGCTAAGACTCGCGGCACTGCAACAAAAGAGTAATTGAAGTAAGCAAGGACAAAGGGCTACGGGTTATCTCGTAGCCCTTTGTTATGTCCGATAAACTTCATTCATGAATGAGTTGCCGCCATGCCCACAGTGTTCGAGTGAGTTTGTATACGAAATGGGCGCGCTGCTTGTTTGTCCTGAATGTGCGCACGAGTTCTCTGCTGACAGTGAGACCAGCGAGTCGGCAGGGGAGAGGGTAGTAAAGGATTCCTTCGGAAACGTTTTGGTTGATGGCGATAACGTAACAATCGTGAAAGACCTCAAAGTCAAAGGTAGCCCAACCTCAATCAAAGTTGGAACGAAAGTTCGCAATATTCGAATCATCGATCCAGTTGACGGTCACGACATTGATGCCAAAGTTGATGGCTTCGGTTCAATGATGCTCAAATCAAGCGTTGTCAAGAAGTCTTAATTGTCATTAGCCGGTGGCATCCGAAATTGCGATGTCGCCGCTGAGAGTTACGGTGCTGTGATTGAAACGGCAGTTACCGGGGATTTCAAAAACCTTGACATATTTTCCAAAGCCGAATGGTCGTAACGAGATAGTGCCAACAAGTGGAGCCACATTAATCGAAGTTGTTCTGCCGTTTGATTTTGAAGTGGTTGCAATGTGCAGCCCTGACAAATCATAAGTTCGCGTCGCACCTGGCATAGGTGGTAAAAACATTCGTAATTCCGTTTTCTTGGTTTTGGAGTTATAGGTCCAGCCAGAGGGTTGGAACCAAAATGGAAGTATTGGTTGATTGCTCGCTACGCCACTCACCGTGTGGTTATCAACAAAAGGCGTTTGTGACTCCTTGACGATGCTTCCGGTGATTGCAAAATGTCTATTTGTGCGTTGGTCGCCGGCAACACTTGCAAGTGTAAGGACATATGTGTCTGGCGAACCTGTGTTGTGAAGTGAGACGTCGGCAGGGAAGCTTATCCATAATTCTGAGGCGGTGTGACCTGTGTTTTTGCCATTAAGTTTCATAGTAGAGATGCGTAAAACTTTATTCGCTGGGACGTTTGTAAATGAACCGATGATCTGTGTGGTGTTCGTTAATGGGTCAAAAATAAAGTTTTGAAAACTAATCTTAGACATGGCAACTCCGGCTGGAAATTTAATCTTTTTGGTATCGACTGTTGACATCGTTGCAGCTGTGATAGTTCCGACGACTTCAATTCCAGATTCAGATACGTACGGATACTGTCCGGTGATACAGCCAAGATCCAAATTGGTTGTGGAGCGCGGGTCGAGCTGTATTAAATTGTCGCCTGCGTATGCGGACACTTTTGGAAAGACAACAGCTCGCAAGTCCACACGAACCAGCAGGTATTTGGCGAGTTTGTTTTGAACGTTGACGCTGACAGATGTGCAATCACTGCCAACGCTCCATTGGTAGGACTCGGGCTGAGTTAGCCCGACTCCTTTTGGCAGACCATGTACATGTGAAACGTCAACAATTCCGGCAGAGGATTCGGCAGATGCACTTGATATGAGTCCACCAGAGACAAGTAATAGTGATGTCAGAAGTGAAGTGCCTAGATTCATGCGTGCGAGAATTCTTGGCATAGTCAGCCACACTTTCATTCGTAACCCCGTCTTAGGACTTTATCCGAGTTGACGCAATCAAGACCAGTGAACGCTTGAAAATCAGGCGATGTTTGTGGTTAGCGCATGACGAACGGATCGCCGATTGGC
Source organism: Candidatus Nanopelagicales bacterium (assembly GCA_023260395.1). Lineage (GTDB taxonomy): Bacteria > Actinomycetota > Actinomycetes > S36-B12 > UBA5976 > UBA5976. The sequence goes on along the minus strand of JALQVI010000015.1, from coordinate 16,639 downwards.
GCTTCGCTCGTATTGATCCAGACGGACTTTGTGCGGGTGTAATCCAGTATTGATTCTGCTCCCGCTTCGCGACCGTAGCCACTCAAGCCGTAACCTCCGAAAGGCATCATCGGGCTAATCACGCGGTAAGTGTTTACCCATACGATTCCAGCCTTAATGCGTCGAATCATGCGGTGTGCGCGCCCAAGGTCGTTGGTGAATACGCCACTTGCCAATCCGTACTTTGAGTCATTAGCCAAGGCAACTGCTTCATCTTCAGTTTCAAATGTCAGCACGCTGAGGATTGGTCCGAACAATTCTTCTTGGACGCAAGCTGTCGAGGGTGAGGCGCAGTCAATGATGGTGGGCTCATAGTAATTCCCTGTGAATCCGGCTGGTTGCTTTCCGCCAGTGAGAATTTGACCACCATCGGCAACACTTCGTTCGACAAGCTCGTGAATGTTGGCGAGTTGACGCGAAGTTGCCAACGGGCCCATTTCGGTTTCGAGACTTTGCGGATCGCCGATAACAATCTTTTGAGCTTTAGTAACGAGCTTGCTAACGAGTTCATCATGGACACTGGAATGAACCATCAGGCGTGACCCAGCAACACAGCTCTGGCCAGTTGCGGCAAAGATTCCACTGACGATGGCATTTGCCGCACTATCGATGTCTGCGTCTGCAAACACAACAACTGGTGATTTTCCACCAAGTTCAAGTGAGGTAACAGCCAAGTTTTCAGAAGCATTGCGAACGATGTGCTTTGCAGTGCCAGGGCCACCCGTGAAAGCGATACGGCTGATAAGTGGGTGGGTAGTCAGGGCCTTGCCGGCCTCGTCGCCAAAACCTGTGATGACATTGACGACACCTGCAGGGAAACCAGCTTCATGAATCAGGCGAGCGAACTCAAGCATTGGACCCGGTGCGTCTTCGGACGCTTTCAGAACGACTGTGCAGCCTGCTGCTAAAGCTGGAGCAAGTTTGACGGCGGTTAGGAACATCTGCGAATTCCACGGCACAATTGCCGCCACAACGCCGATAGGTTCGCGAATTGTGTAGGCCTCCATGTCCGGCTTATCAATCGGCATGTGATTACCGGTGAGCTTGTCGGCCAGTCCTGCAAAGTATCGGTAGTACTCAGCGATGTAGAGAACTTGCGACTTTGTTTCGCGGCGGATTTTGCCAGTGTCTGCTGTTTCAATTTCAGCCAGGATGTCGTTGTTTTCGACCATCAGGTCAGCAAGTTTCATCATGAGTTTGGCGCGAGCACCAGCATTCATGCTTGCCCATGGGCCGTTGTACAGCGCTTCGTGTGAACTCTTTACAGCTCGGTCAACGTCAGCGACAGTTGCGGCAGGAATTGTTGCCCAAGCCTGACCAGTTGCTGGGTTTTCGCTTTCGAAAGTCGATGTACCGTTTTCGAATCCACCGTTGATGTATTGCTGGAAAGTACGAAGCGACATGATGACCTCTATTTCTTAAAAGCAGGTAGCACGTGATCGATAAACAGTTGGATGCTCTTGCGTTTTTGTTCGAAGTTCATGTGGCTATCGACCCAGATACTGAATTCATCGTAGCCAAGAGCTTCATAATTCTTGAGGCGAGTGATGATTTCATCAGGTGTTCCCACAAGCATGTTTTTGCGCATGACGTCGGCAGAATACTGTGGATTGGCTGCACGTTCCTCGTCGGTGACTGGCTCGATGAGGCCCATGTCGATGGGTCGATCGTTCTTGAACCACTTCATGAAGTAGTGGAAGAACTCGCCAATATTGCGGGAGCCTTCTTGAAGTTCCTCTTCGGTCTCAGCGCAATAGGCATGCATCAAAATCATAATTTCAGGACGGGCTTTGTCGGGATGTTCAGCACAGGCCGAATTGAATTTCTCCATCAAGTTAGCGACTTCATCGTCACCCATCGACAGTGGCGTTACTTGGACGTTGCAGTTATTGGCAACAGCGAAAGCATGTGTGTTTGGGTCGCGAGCTGCAATCCACATCGGCGGATATGGCTGTTGAATTGGACGAGGCACAGCAGTCGTGGTTGGGAACTGCCAATAGGTGCCTTCGTGTGCGTAGTTTCCTTTGAGAACTTTTTGGGTAGCTGGAACAAGTTCGCGCATCCGTAGGCCTGCATCCCATGCCAAGTCGGCTTTGCGAGTTTCTCCTTGGAATGCGGATTCGTTAGGGAACTGGCGATCGTATTCAAAGTTGTATGCACCACGTGCAATGCCAACTTCCACGCGACCATTACTCATGACATCGAGTTGTCCAATTTCTCCAGCAAGGCGAATTGGGTTATAGAACGGAGCAATGATTGTTCCGGTGCCCAGGCGAATTGTCGATGTGACGCTTGCGAGGTAGGCAAGTGAAATGAACGCATTCGGTGACACGGTGAACTCCATGCCATGATGTTCGCCAATCCAGACTTTGTCGAATCCGCCGCGTTCTGCAATCAGTGTGAGTTCGGTTAGTTCTTCTTGTAGTTGGCGATGCGAGATGCTGTCGTCGTAACGCTCCACTTGGTGAAAGATTGAGAATTTCATAATTGACCTCCCGAGTCGGCTTTGAGAACAGTTTGGCGGATGATGTCGGTGACTGTCTCTGGGTCAGTCAGACTCATCATGTGGCGTTGATTGTGCAAAATAATGGCATGTCCATGTGGCGCAATGTCTGCCATGGCCTGCGACATTGCTGGAGTTGAGTTGGGGTCGCCATCACCGGTCGCAAATGTTGCAGGGATAGTGAGCGAGGCCAGGGTTTCCTTTTGGGCGTCGTCTGCACTGGCGAAAATCATGTAAGCGTTTGCGTAGCCGGCTGGATTGACACTTTCCAACAGGCGTCGAGATAGTGCTTCAGCTTGTGGGTAAGGAGTTTCTTCCGGTGTTCCGAACCATCGTTCGAGGGTCTGGTCGATTTTCATGACCCCATTTTCAGCCAAATCATGAGCACGACGCAGCACTGGTGCGCGCTGTTCCTCAGTGCGATCGAAAACAGCATTGAGCAAGGTAATCGATGCTGTGCGTTGCGGGAAATGAATGCCACAATCGAGCGCAACGAGTGCGCCCATGGAATGTCCGACGACGTGAGCTTTAGTCGTGTTTAATTCATCGAGCAGTTCAACAAGTTGATGAGTGAAATCTGCCAAATTAACTGCAAGAGCATTAGCTGGCGTCGAACCGTGGCCCCACATGTCGTAAGTAACGACGCAATAATCCTGACTCAGACTGTTGACTTGCGGAGCCCAGTAGGCCTGTTGCATCCCGACACCATGTATCAGGACTATTGGAGCCTGATCTGTAAGCGCGCCAAACCGACTCCAAGCAGTTCCCTCAGAGGTTGTGCCACTGGTCGTTGCTGGGGGAAGCGCAAAGATGTCTGTCATGAATGTGGACAGAGACTAGCTCTGGTTATCGCCAAGCTCTTCGAGGTCTTGGTAGCGATTGCCAATGCGATGATGTGGACGTCCACCGATGGATGCACCCAGTGCGACCACAATTTCATCTGGAGCAGGTGCATCCACAATTGAGAATGCGATGGTGAGGTAGTGCGAACGAGCACCCTCGTCCATTTTGTGCATGAGTGGAATCTGGATTGAACAGTTAGGACCGCTGCGAATGTTGGTGAATGCCAAGTAGCTAGTGGCGCCGACAGCCTTGCGGTAGTGGTTGCCAAAGCGAAGCGTGTGGATCAATGCAGATGCGTGCTCCACTTCACCGGAGGTACCGACAACAGCAGCCTTGCCATAACCTTCGATGACGTCGCCGCCGCCGGTTAATTTGAGCATCTCGGCAGTCAAGATTTCGCCCAATTGAGGTGCAAGATCGTGAATTTCAGGCTTGAGGTCTTCAACGAAGCCACGGCCAGCCCAAGGATTGGTCAACACCGCTGCTACAGCAAACATGCGTAGGGGAGTTTCGGCAGTTTTGCCACCTTCGATACGCGTTTCTTCGGTGTAATTAACGAGTTTGCTGATCTGAATCTGTGACATGAGGTCTCCTCGAGCAAGATGGGTGTTGCTTTGGAGACTATCGCGAAATCAAGGGGATTTTCGAGGATTTAGCCTTGGTGTGACCCGTCTAACGTTGCGGCGGAAAACTGGCTGGAATACAAGTCGAAATAGAAACCGCGAGCCGCCATTAATTCTGTGTGATTTCCACGTTCAACGATGTTTCCAGAGTTCATAACCAAAATAGTGTCGGCATCCTTGATGGTGGACAGTCGATGGGCAATGACAAAGGCAGTGCGATCTTTGCGCAAGTTAGCCATAGCTTTTTGGACCAAGACTTCGGTTCTGGTATCCACTGAGCTTGTGGCTTCATCCAGGATCAAAACAGCGGGGTCTGCCATAAAGGCTCGAGCAATCGTCAATAACTGTCGCTCGCCAGTGGACACGGTTGAATTGTCGTCCGTAAGTAACGAGTTGTAACCATCGGGAAGTGCACGGATCAAGTGGTCGACGCTGGCAGCACTCGCCGCTGCTTCGATGTCATGCTGCGTTGGATTCTTGCTTCCATAGCCAATGTTTTCGGCCATCGTTCCCGTGAATAGCCATGTGTCTTGGAGTACCATTCCAAACTGTGCGCGCAACTGATCGCGCGTTAGGTCCCTGATGTCGATGCCGTCAAGCAGGATTCGGCCCGAATTAATTTCGTAAAAACGCATCATGAGATTGACCAAAGTTGTTTTGCCAGCTCCGGTGGGCCCCACAATGGCAACCGTGTGGCCTGGTTCAACGGTGAGCGAGAAGTTTTCTAACAACGGGACGTCAGGGGAGTAGCGGAATGACACGTTGTCGAATTCAATTTTTCCTTGGACTTGTGTAACTGACGTGGGTGAGCTTGAGTCAGGAATCTGCTCAGCTGCATCCAAGAGTTCAAATACGCGCTCAGCCGAAGCCACACCAGATTGGGCCATGTTCATTAAGCCAGCGATTTGTGACAGCGGCATTCCGAATTGACGCGAGTATTGCACGAAAGCCTGAACATCACCGAGTGTCATTGAACCCGTCGCAACCATGTAGCCACCAATGACAGAAATTGCTACGTAAATGAGATTCGAGATGAAGTTTGTGACGGGTTGAATCAAGCCCGACATGAATTGTGCCTTAAAGCTTGAGTCGTAAAGTTTGTCGTTTAATTGGCTGAAGTCAGAAATTGCTTGTTCGCGTCGTCCAAAAACTTTGACTAAGGCATGCCCAGTATGCATCTCTTCGACATGGCCGTTAAGTTTTCCGGTCCAGGACCATTGTTCAACGAATTCCCGTTGAGAACGTTTCGCGATGCGAATCGAAGCGAACATGCTTAGCGGGACAGCAATGAGTGATACGAGTGCAAGAAGTGGGCTGATCCACAGCATCATTACCAGAACAGACATGACAGTGAGAATCGAGTTCAGAATCTGCGAGAGCCCTTGCTGCATTGAACTTGCAATGTTGTCGATGTCGTTTGTGACGCGGCTGAGTAGGTCACCTCGCGATTGGGTGTCAAAGTACGACAGTGGAAGGCGGCCCAGTTTTTCTTCGGCCTGGCGTCGAAGTCGAAATACGGTTCGTTGTGTTACACCTGCCATGAGGTAGCCCTGCAACCACATAAAGAATGCGGAGACTACATAAAGAGCAATGGCAAGGAGCAACACATGGAGTACGGCATCAAAATTAATGCCTTCACCAGGAATGACGGGACTGTTTGCCAACATGTCCGCCATTCGGTTTTCGCCTTTTGCTCGGAGCATGTCAACAATGTGCTCTTTGCTGACACCAGCAGGAATGTTGCGGCCGAGATATCCGTAGAAGATGTAGTTAGTCGCTTTGCCGAGCAACTTTGGACCGAAGACTCCAAGTGTCACGCTGGTCGAAATCAGTAACAGCACGGCTACGACGGTTTTTCGTTCCTTGTCGATTTCCTTGAAAAGCCTGCGAAGAGTGGCCTTAAAGTCCAGCGCTTTTGCTGGTGGCATTGCGCCCATTGCACCACGCATCGGGCCGCCCATTGGACGAGGAGCATTGTCGCGATTTCTCATGACAACTCCTCGGGGTCGAGTTGTGAAAACACGATTTCTTGATAAACCGTGCAAGTCTTGATGAGTTCACTATGCGTTCCGATTCCAGCAATCTGGCCTTGGTCAAGCACGATGATCTGATCCGCGCTAAGGATGCTGCTAATTCGTTGCGCGACAACTATTAAAGTCGCGTGCTGCGCATACTCGCGCAAGGCGGCTCGCAATTTTGCATCTGTTGTGAAATCCAGAGCCGAGAAACTGTCATCGAGAAGCATTATGGGGGCGTTCTTTACGATAGCTCGGGCAATCGATATTCGTTGACGCTGTCCGCCAGAAAGATTTGTACCACCTTGTGCAATCGGAGCATTAAGTTGTTCGGGGAGTGCTTCCACAAAGTCCCGAGCCTGTGCGATAGTGAGCGCCGTCCACATGTCGGCTTCAGAGCAGTCTTCGTCGCCATATTTCAGGTTCGTGGCAATCGTTCCGCCAAAGAGGAATGAGCGTTGTGGCACGAGTGCCAATTGCGACCACAAAACTTCGAGCGCTAGTTCTCGAACGTCTATGTCATTAACGAGGACTTGGCCATCGGTGACTTCGATGAAGCGAGAAATCAGATTGAGGAGAGTCGTTTTTCCGCTTCCCGTGCTACCCACGATGGCAGTTGTTTGTCCTGGATGCGCCGTAAACGATATGTTGCTCAGAACTGGTTGTTCGGCTCCGGGGTAGCGAAATTCAACGTTTCGAAACTCTATTAAGCCACTTGAATGGGTCGGAGATTTCGGATTCTCTGTTTCAACCACGGTGGAGGGCGTGTCAAGAACTTCGATGACTCTTTCGGCGCTAGTTGCAGCGCGAGGAATCATCAGTGACATCATGACGCCCATCATGACTGACATCAGAATTTGCATCAGGTATTGCAAAAAGGCAGTCAAGTTGCCAATGGGCATGTTTCCTGAATTAACAAGTTGGCCGCCGAACCAAATAACGGCGACACTCGAAAGATTGAGAATAAGGGTCAATGACGGAAACATCAAAGCAAAAGTCCTGGTGACTTTTAACGTATTTTGCATCAAATCGTCATTAGCTTCGTCGAAGCGCTTTTCTTCGTAGTCAGTCTTTACAAATGCTCGAATTACTCGAATTCCTGAAATTTGTTCGCGCAAAATCAAGTTAATTCGGTCAATCTTTATTTGCATCACTCGAAAGAGTGGAACTACTCGTCGAAGTAGCATCCAGATGATGAAGCTCATCACCGGAACACTGATGAGCAAAAGTGCCGAAAGTTTTACGTCAGTGCGAACGGCCATGATGATTCCGCCGATACCCGTTATGGGAGCACTTAACATCATGGTGAGGCCCATGAAGAGAACCATCTGGATTTGCTGGACGTCATTTGTGTTGCGCGTGATTAGCGAGGGTGCGCCAAATGCATTCAATTCTCGCGATGAGAATTTTTCGACGGCAACGAAAACGGATTTGCGCAAATCTCGACCAAAGGCCATGGAAACCTGCGAAGCGTAGTACGCGATGACGATCGAAGTGAGCATCACAATCGCGGATGCCAACAACATGAAGGCGCCAACACGCCATATGTATGAGACGTCTCCGCGAGCTACGCCATTATTAATGAGATCTGCATTCAGTTTTGGCAGATACAAAGTGACGAGCGACTGCACCAACAGAAGTGCAGTAACGAACCAAACTTGGCTTCGATATGGATGCAGGTAGTCCTTAAGGATTCGGACTAGCACGGCATCTCCATAATGTTTTCTAGTCTAGTTAGCCAATCTCTATGACTTCATTGGGTTTAGGCACAACTGCATTCCATTGCAAATCATCGTGGAGACGTTTTGCGAATGTATCGGCCGATTTAGGCTCACCATGAACGACAAACACCTGGTGTGGCTTTTGGGTTTGTTTAAGCCATTCAATGAGCTCGTCGCCATCGGCGTGCACGGAAAATGCCTCAACCTTTTCGATTTCAGCACGGACTGGAACCGGCTCGCCGTGAATTGTTACGACAGTTGCGCCGTCTGCCAGTTGGCGTCCGCGGGTACCAAAGCCCTGGTAGCCAACCAAGAGAATGGTGTTTTTCTCGGTAGGGAGCATATGGGCCAAGTGATGAACAACGCGTCCACCGGTGGCCATGCCGCTGGCAGATACGACGATGCATGGGTTGTGAACGTCATTCAAACTCTTAGATTGCTCGACTGTTCGCATCTCGTGAAGTTCGCCAGCATCAAAAGGATCTCGACCTTGCCATTCGTTGGCAACATCTTCGCGAATTTCTACCGCGTGCTCGGTGATGGCATCGCGGTAGTACTGAAGTGAGGTAAGCGCCATTGGAGAGTCGACGTAAATTGGAACGCGCGGAATTGTTCCTGCGTCACTGAGTTCACGTAACTTCATCAAAATGACTTCAGTCCGGTCAACCGCAAATGCTGGAATCAAAATTGATCCGCCGCGTTTAATCGTTGCGTTAATGATGTCAGCAAAATCCGAGGTAGGCGTCTCGTGAACTCGATCGCCATACGTTGATTCAGTTATGACTGCATCAAATGGTCCGGCAGGAATGGCATCTGGTGAAACTAATGCAGGATGTTGTGGGCGTCCCATGTCGCCAGTGAAGAGGAATCGTTTACCTGCGGCCGTGATGTCCACAAATGAAGAGCCGAGAATGTGGCCGCTCGGATTGAACGTTGCAACCACATCACTTGTGACGTTGGTTGAGTTGCGGAAGTCTGTAACTTCGAAAAGTTTCACAGCAGCTTGCGCATCGGCGATTGTGTAAAGCGGTAGCGCAGGCTTGTGGGAACTGTAGCCCTTGCGGTCAGCGTACTTTGCATCTTCTTCTTGGATGTGCGCGCTATCTAGCAAGACAACTTCAGCGAGATCACGAGTGTACTTTGTGCAGTAAATTTTACCGGTAAATCCTTGCTTGACCAGCAAGGGCAAGTAGCCGCAATGGTCAAGATGTGCGTGCGTGAGGATGATGGCATCAATCGTCTTTGGATCAACCGGGAACGGTTCCCAATTCAACTGACGGATTTCACTAGGGCCTTGGAATAAGCCGGCGTCTACTAGAACTTTGGAGTTTGTCGTTGAAATTAAGAAACGACTTCCCGTAACGGTTTGGGTCGCACCAAGGAACTGCAAAGTTACATCACTCATATGTTCATAATACGTTGCGCATATTCAATACAGCAGTGGTGTGTTGTTTATAGGCTCGCAATGGACTTAAAGGCAGGGCAAAATGACTAATCGTAAAATCATCATCATTGGCGCAGGAATCGCGGGAACTGCGCTTGCCGATGAACTCACTCTCTTGGGTGAAACAGATGTCACGGTGGTTGATCAAGGTCCGCTGTTCAAAACGGGTGGTGCCACCTCTCACGCACCAGGTCTTATGACGCGTACAAGTCCTTCGGAAATGATGTTTGGGCTCGCGAACATCACGATTGAAAAGCTTATGGGAATGGATTTTGAAGGCGAACCGTGCTTTCACGATGTCGGCGCTATCGAAATTGCAACGACGCCCGAGCGCTGGTCATATTTGCAGCGTCGTCGAGAGTTTGCATTGTCGTGGGGTTTTGATGGCTCAATAATTTCCGCAGAACGTGTTCACGAGTTAAATCCACTCATTGATCCGTCGACGATATTCGGTGGCTATCACACCACTCGTGAAGGGATCGGAAAGGCGCTTCGCGGAGCAACTGCCCAGGGTGTTCGGGCTCAGTCGCAAGGAGCGAAATTTGTGGGTAACACTCAAGTCTTGCGACTTGCGTTAAGTGGAAGTCAAGTAGTCGGTGTTGAAACACCACAAGGCGTCATTGATGCCGACATAGTCATTTTGGCTGCAGGTAGCTGGGGCAGAGGTTTGGCCGCTAGTGCAGGGGTGACCTTGCCTATGGTCGCGATGGAACACCAGTACGCAATCACTGAAGATATCGACGTCATTCAGTCGCACGCCGACAAAGATGCCTCGTTGCCATTCATTCGACATTTTGATGGTGGCGTCTACATGCGTAATGAAGGTGCTGGCGTTGGTATCGGATCGTTTAACCACAAGGCTTTGCCTTTGAGCGATGTTGAAATGGTCCAAGGCAATCCGCGACGTTTTGACCCATCAATGTTTGAGTGGACGCCTGAAGATTGGACAGACGCATGGGCACAAACTATTGCAGTTATGCCGTCCCTTGCTGACCGCGAACTGATTACTAAATACAACGGTGTATTCCCGTACACACCAGATGGCTATCCGTTGCTTGGTCAGGCGCCTGGTGTTGATGGTTTATGGACGGTGGAGTGCGTTTGGGCGACCCATGCTGTTGGTGCTGCGCGATGCGTTGCGCAAATGATTGTTGGTCAGGAGCCTGAAGTCGATATCACGCCGGCTGACATTGCTCGTTTCGATGGACCTGAATTATCAACTGCAGATTTTGAACAACGCTGTGACAATTCCTATGTTGATACTTACGCCATTCACCATCCAGCAGAACCGTCAACCAGTCCTCGAGGTGTTCGACTTTCGCCTTTCCACGCTCAGCAAGAAAAGCTCGGTGCTGTGTTCTTTGATACTTCGGCGTGGGAACGCCCGCGATGGTACGAATCAAATTCATCCCGAGTGGCATCTTTGACTCTGCCGCAGCGTGATGAGTGGTCCTCCAAGCATTGGTCGCCGATTTGCGTCGCTGAACATCTGGCTACTCGTGAATCCGTTGGCGTTTTTGACATGACGTCATTGCGCCGTATTGAAGTCACGGGACCACAAGCCGCACAATTTCTCAATCACGTTGCATCACGAAATGTAGATCGCGCCGTTGGAACTGCAACCTATGCATTGATGCTCAATTCCGCAGGTCGAATAGTTTCTGATGTCACCATTGCTCGCCTTGGAGAGCACAAGTTTCTCGTGGGTGGAAATTCCGCACGTGACGCATTCTGGATGGCAAATAATGCTGATGGATTTGATGTGCAGATTCGCGACGTAACTTCAGGAACCACGTGTTTAGCCGTGTGGGGACCGCAAGCGAGAAACGTTTTGCAGTCGCTAACTGATGCTGACCTCAGCAACGAATCGTTCCCTTACTTTTCTGCCCGAGAGATTGAAGTTGCCGGAGTTCGCGTCACAGCAGTCCGAGTGTCGTATGTCGGTGAACTGGGTTGGGAACTCAGTTGCGGGGCAGATGTTGCACCTCGATTGTGGGATGAGGTGATGAGGCAAGTTCATCATGTGGATGGAGTTGCTGCAGGGCGAGGCGCGCTAACTAGCCTGCGTATTGAAAAGGGCTATCGCGCCTGGGGCACGGATATGACACGAAGAGATACACCTGGCGAGGCTGGGCTGGATTTTGCGATTCGTGATTCAGAAAAACACTTGGGAGTTCAAGCGGCCACATCAGCACCAATTCGTAAACGACTTCGGACATTGTGTTTCGACGAATCCCACACTGTTCCAACGATTGGCCAACCTGTACTGCGTGAAAGTCAGGTAGTTGGAGCAGTAACAAGCGCGGAATACGGATGGTCAGTTGGCGCAGTCCTGGCATATGCCTGGCTTCGCACTGATGTCAACGAAGGAGATAGCGTTTCAGTCTCTTGCGAAGGAGTAGTGCATCCCGCAACAGTTGTGGCCGATGTGCAATTCGATCCGCAAGGTGACCGTCTGCGTAATTAGGATGCCTTAACAGTACTTACGGATTTGGATGCGTGGTGACAGCGCCTTGCGAATCAAGTTGATAGGCGCGAACCCAGTCGATTTTCATGCTCGAGGTTGACCAACCGTCATAGGTTCCACCAAAGCCGCCATCTGGCCCGATGGCATTGTTCAATATGAGGAAGAACGGATTATTGAACGGCCAGTATTGAGAACTGATCGTCTCGGGCGTTGCGTGGAGAAAACGATAACCGTCGACGTATAGATCCACGCTGTTAGGCAACCAGGCAATGCCATAGCGGTGGTAGTTGCCGGAGAAGCTGTTGCTGTCATCACTGCCACCTGCGTCGTATCTATGGCCGCCACAACAGCCCGATGCGTCGGCGTTGTAGTGAATTGCGCCCGTGGTGTGAGTCGGTGTACTTCCAACGCCTTCCATGATGTCCAGTTCGCCGGAGTTGGGCCAACTGACATTTGTGATGTTGTCGCCAAGCATCCAAAACGCGGGCCAGTTTCCACCGCCGGATGGGTTTGAAATACGGGCCTCAATGTATCCGTACTGAAATGAGACTTTGTTTTGTGTATCTAGTCGAGCGCTGACAAACGAACAAGTGCGATTGTCACTTAGACATTGTCCAGCATCACTTGGCGCTTGTGAATGTGATGAGATGTGCGTCGTGGTGATGACGAGATTTCCCGCTCCATCTTTGGTGGCTGCCGATGGCGCATAAAACTGTTGCTCGTTGTTGTGGCAAGTGCCGCCACCGTTTGCTGCTGTTTGTCCGCAATTTCGCCCGTTCCAGACTGATAAATTAAATGGCGCATTTGCATTCCCTGTGAACTCGTCGGACCACAACAAGTTTCCAACCGTATGGCCCGCAACTACGGGTGGTGAATTTGGATTCACAACCGGGGCCGGTTTGAAGAAGTCGAAGTTAATGAGGTCGTAGCTTTGGCTGGTTTCCGCAAAGGTGGAAATTGTTTTGTTATCTGGAACGAACATCGGAGCAATTTGCCCAACGATTCGATTGCCGCCACGAAGTTGAGAAACACTTGTCAAACTTGAGGGTACGCCAGGAGCAGTTCCGGCATTGTCGGTATTAGTAAGTGAGAAGTTGGCATTACCCAAGCTGTCTGTCTTTCCAATCAAAATAAGGCCATTTTGATCAGCGCCATTTGCCATGCCAGTAACGGAAGTGTGCCCATTTATCGTTGTCATGGTTGTGCTAAAAGAAGCATTCGAGGAACTATTAGCTCGATTGACTCTCAAGTAAACAGTGCGGAATGGAACAGCAACTCCGTCTTGGTCAAGAAAACGATAAGTCAGATTCAGTACATCACCGACTAGTGCAGCGTGGTCAAAGTACGTCGTGAGGGCCGCAAACCAGCGCTTATCGGGATCGCTAATGTAATGACTCATTTCACCTGAATTGTCGCCAGAATTTGTTGCGTTAATGACTGGTGAAGTGAGTCGAATGGTAGTACTAGTGATGAATTTTTTATCTCGTACAGATGTTGCTAGTGATGCGACGCTTTTTCCCGCAAGATTAGTGGCACGAATTTTGATTTGGGTATTTGCGGTTAATAGCGGAAGGGTTATAGAGCCGTTAGTTGTACCAAGTCCAGCAGAAATCCACGATGTTCCGTTATTGATTGTGTAGTCGTAGCTTTGAGTCGCCAATGGGTTAGTCGAATCTGGTGCGAACGAAACGTATGTGCCACCATCGCCATTAATTGCCGACACTGATTGTGGAGCGCTCGGCACTTTAGCCACTTGCAACATGTTGAGATTTGAGCGCCTAGTGCATACGTAAAGAATGTTTGAAATGCGAAGTGTGGAACCTGCAAGTGAACAATGTGCGCCAGCATTCCATTTGGCCTTGGTGCCAGACTTCACGCAGGTGTATAACTTTCCGTTTAGGACGGACTTTGATCCTGCAGGGGAACACGCGGAGCCATATGACACCCCAGCAAACGAAGGTTTGGTTGTAGCGAAAGTTGCTGTTATGAAAGCACTAATCGTCACCATGACGAGTAAACGTGAGCGCACCAATACCACCTTGAAAGTTTCGATTTGCGCACACAAATCTGCCTAAAGGCTATCGCGCAATCGCGAACAAGTTATGCATTAGTAGTACTTGATGAAAAGTCCGATTGTAGAAGCAATTCCAACCGCGAAAACGAGTCTGCGATAGAACTGTGCCGACATGCGTATCGACCATCGTCCACCAAAGTTTCCACCCACCGCGGCACCAACACCAAGTGCAAGCGCATAGAACCAATTCACATGTCCACTTAATGCGTAAACAATGTTTGACATCAAAACCGTGACTCCGACGATGACGTTTTTTGTTGCGTTGAGAAGCGAAGGGGTTCGCCGAGAATCTCTAGCCAGCGTTGCTGACACCATCACGCCTTGACCTGGCCCAAAGTACCCGCAGTACAAACCAGTTACGAAAATTGCAGACGTCTCCTTGAGCGGCCCCATTCCAGTTGGGCGATCAGGGATTGGGATAAGTAATGTGCAGGTGGCAAAGAGAAGTAGGAATGGGATTAGTTTTTGAAGGGCCGAAATTGGCATGTTTAGCAATAGGAAAGCGCCAAGTAATGTGCCAACAACGGATGCGTAAATCAAAGTCGCATTGTCACGTGCGAGCCGCGCGAATGAAACTTTGTGATGACGCACCGCAAAGAAATTCGCGGGCATGGCTCCTAGTGCATTGGTAACGACTGCACTTAATGGATTCAATCCAACTGCCAACAATGATGGATAGGAAATGATAGAAGCTCCGCCGGCCATGCCATTGATGACACCGACAATGATTCCAATCAGAGCAATAAAGAGATAAGTCATTTAATGCCGAGCTAGCGTTTAATCCACTCGCGTGAGACCGCAAATCGTTCCACGATTTCTGGAATGGGATCGATTCCAATTCCAGGTCCTGTAGGAACTGTTAAGTGGCCATCGTGCAACACAAAGGGAACTGTTGTATCAGTCTCAAAGTAACGTGCTGAAGCAGAGGTGTCGCCTGGAAGTGTGAAGTTTGGGAGTGCCGCTAAGGCCAAGTTTGCTGCGCGACCGATGCCTGTTTCTAGCATGCCGCCACACCACACCGGAATGTTATGAGCCATTGATACATCGTGAATCTTTTTGGATTCGATGTAGCCGCCAACACGCGAAGGTTTGATATTGATGATTTCTGCGGCACCTAGCTCAATTGCGTCGCGCGCGATGTCAGCCGAAACGATCGATTCATCTAGGCATACGGGAGTTTCGATGTAGTCAGCTAACTTGGCATGGCCCAGAATATCTTCTTCGAAAATCGGCTGTTCAATGAGGAGCAAGTTGAACTCGTCTAATCGTTTGAGTAAGTCAAAGTCGTCTCGTGTGTATGCGGTATTTGCATCGACTTGAAGCAGCAAATCATCGCCAAATTCTTTTCGCACCATCTTTACTGGTTCGTAGTCCCAGCCCGGTTCAATCTTGAGTTTGATGCGTAAGTAACCGTCGGCGAGATAGCCCGAAACAAATGAATGAAGTTCATCGAGTGAATCCATGATGCCGACGGATACTCCAGCAGGTACACGATTTTTTGTCGCGCCCAAATATGTGGCAAGCGACGTGTCTGCATGGCGAAGTTGTGCATCCAAAATGGCAGTCTCAATGACGGCTTTGGCCATTCGATGACCCTTGGCCCAAAAGAGTGTTGGCGCTACTGCTTCGGCTGTGAGGTCCGAGCCGAGATTCATCAAGTCGGGAATGAAGAATTCGCGCAATACATTCATTGCGCCAGTGTGATATTCGCTGGAGTAGTCAGGTCGTTCATTCGCTCCGCATTCAGCCCAACCTTCACCTACGTCAGTCACGACGTGTGCCCACACGACTTGATGGACATTCACAGAACTGAAAGACGTGCGAAATGCTGACTTTAAAGGGACATTTAGGCGAATAAGTTCAACAGCTTCAAGTTTCATGCGGATTCCTTCGGAGGGGTTAATACATAAGCTTCACGATTTAACATTCCGGTTAGCTGCCAGCCATTGTTCAGGGCAGGGTAGAGCGCAGATCGAACGACGGTACGCCACTGGGCAACAAGTGGATTGCCAGCCGCGCGTAGAGCTTCGATGTCGCTTGGTAGATGGACGATGTTCTCGATTCCGTCGACAATCCCATGGAATTGCGGTTGGCCGTCGTGAGCTGTCACTGCGGCATGTCGAAGAGAATCATCATCGTGTTGGATTCGCAGTGCGCTCAGTTCCCAGAGTGCAACGACGCGATCTGATTCATCGCCCGCGTTTATTGCATCGGTCATCGTTCCATAAAAATTTGGTGCGTACTCAACGGCCGTGGCGCCAAGTTTCACTAAGTTCAAAACGGCATTCCGACGAACCAATGGATCAAACGTCCACGTGATGGTGTTGATGTCGTGCTCGAGCGCCCACTCACGTTGATGCATTTTTAATTGATAGCCAGTGCCGGGCGTGTTGGTGGCCGTCACATGCGAGTGTAGAACGTGTTGTCCTTTGAAGAATCCTCGAAAAGCTAGGGACGCACCCACGACTTCGTCGTCATCTTTGGCAAGAGTGCAATACGCGCCGACGTGCAACATTGCCAAAATCAAGTCCATGGGAACAACATCAGGTCCATCGGCCCAGATTGTTCTAAAGAAATCTGAAGCGGCTTGTGCGTCCTTGGGAGATTCGCACATAACAATCCGCGGCTGCTTGTCCATGGATACATTCTTGCCTGTCGCGATTCCTCTAGGCTGGCAATATGCCCACATTTGCTCATTGGCCACAATCGCGCCGAATTGCTGTTTTGGTCTGGGCATTCTTGGCCATCGGCTATGTGCTCGTTTTTGGCGTGCCGTTTGATCGAGCGACACAGTTGTTGTTCATCATTAGCGCTTCGGTGGTGTTTTCAGTTGGTAGGGAAGGTTCAAAAGCGAAAATATTCGCTGACTGGATTCCATTTTTTGCATTGTTATATGGCTATGACTACTCG